>NZ_JAEQCE010000088.1:0-23070 GCF_020738665.1 Microcoleus sp. PH2017_08_TRC_O_A | reverse complement strand
TTTGTCCGATGTATTGTCTGCCTACAGCGTCGGTAAAGTTACCACTTTTTCTATGTCCTGAATCATCTATTATCAGGCTAAATCCTCGACTAATCTTGGCGCAAGTTGCACTGATTCATTACGTCTAAGCGACGTTCGTTGAGTTCATTGAATGACCAAGGCGCTGTTGTTAAAAAATGATGTAATTTGTGGTAAGTTACTCCGACAGCGTTTTCTGCCATCTGTGACAGGTTTTTTCGTTCGCTTTCTCCCAATAATCCCCCTAAATAGTTCCTAAACTCTCGTTTTTGGGCCGGCAGGGGTTGTCTCTTTCATGGGTCATTTTTTAACGTTATCTGCTTGCTATGTAAGCATTATAACCTATTTTTATCGTATTTTCTGTTTAAGTCCCGCTAATGCCCGTCGCGTCTGGATTGCTTTGCTAGAAAAAGAGATTGAGTTTGAATTGGTGTCGATGAAATTAAACGGCGATCAGTTTCAACCAGATTTTTTGGATATTAGCCCTTTTCACCACATTCCGGTTTTGGCTGATGGCGATTTTCATTTAATAGAAAGTCTCGCTATGCTTGATTATCTGGAAGCTAAGTATCCGACGATCGCACTATTGCCACAGAATGCTCGGGATTTGGCGATCGTCCGCATGGTACAAATGGTAACAGTCAACGAATTGACACCAGCGCTGAGTCCCTTTGTCCGCCAGACTTTCGGCGGCGCAGGCGAACCGGAGAATCTGGAAAAATCTGCGCTGCAAGTGGCGGCGGTACTCAGATTTTTTGAGGAGTTGTTGGGCGATACACCTTTTTTTGGCAGTAACACGATTACCCTGGCGGATGTTGTGGCTGGTGTTTCCGTGCCTTGGCTGCCCGAGTTAGGCTTGTCTTTGGAGGAATACCCCAAATTGGAGGATTGGTGCGATCGCTTAAATTCCCGCGCTTCTTGGAAAGAAACACAAGCCAGTCCGGAACTGGTGGAAGCTTTTAAAGCGCAGATGAAACAGTTGATGAAAGGTAAACAACAGCAGCCTTTAAATGATGAAATTAATGAGCTTAGAAGAGAAGATAAATAAGTGATTTATGGTTGGGTGGGGGCGGGTTTTTGAGATTGTCAATTATTGGCACGTATTGTTGGTGAACCCGCCCCTACAGCAATTATGTCTATTTACCAATGCCCCATGCCCCATGCCCCTATCCCCATGAACGACTTAATTTACAAATATCCCCCTCTCTTACCCGGCACTTTAATCAAGCGGTACAAACGATTTTTCGCAGAAATCGAACTGGCTTCGGGAGAAATTATCACCGCGCACTGTCCGAATACTGGCCCGATGACTGGTGTTTTAATTCCCGGCAATCCAGTGCTAGTATCTCCCAGTGACAATCCCAAACGCAAGTTAGCTTATACTTGGGAATTAATTAAAGTTTGCGATACTGTACCAACCTGGGTGGGAGTTAATACCGGGCTGCCAAATCGAGTAGTTAAATTAGCTTTGGAATTGCAATTGTTTCCTGAATTGGGAAATTACAGTTTGATTCAGCCGGAGGTTGTTTACGGAAAAGATAAAAAAAGTCGAGTGGATTTTTGGCTGACTGGTGGGGAAAAACCGATTTTTGTGGAAGTTAAAAATACAACTTGGGTTAAAGATACATTAGCTTTATTTCCCGATACAGTCACAGAACGGGGACAGAAACATTTAAGAGAATTGATCGAAGTGGTGCGGCAGGGTTCGAGGGCTGTAATGCTGTATTTTATTAATCGCGGCGATTGTACGGATTTTGCGCCTGGGGATAGTGCCGATCGCATTTACGGACAATTGTTCAGACAGGCCATCAGTGAAGGTGTGGAAGTTTTGCCTTGCCGCTTTGACGTAACTCCCGAAGGTGTCCGGTATTTGGGTTTGGCAAAACTGGATATTTGACAGTTGACCGCTTGACAGTTTGAGAGCAACCTCTACCTAGAAGGAAGAGGATTGGAGTAATGAATAGTCTGACTTTAATTTCTCCCTCAAATGATTCCGGCTTTCAACCAATTCTTTCTGGTAACTGTTGCTTTGAGGATCGAAAATCCGTGAACCGAGTAACTCCCGTCGTCGATGAAAAAGCAAACCGGATCGATTACCTTTTTTGTTTAGAAACAGGCAAGATGCCCGTTCCACAATATAGCCTTTCTCACAAAGATGAGGTATGACTGACAGCTTACATAACCTCCCAGACAAAGAGGGCTCTCTTCCCAACAACGTCCGCGAATCTTTCTGAGAACCACAATACATGAATTTTCTTGTGGGGAGTAGGGGTTGGGCATCCTGCCCGCGCCAAAATACAATTTAGATGCGGGACAACTTACTTAAAAAAAGAGGCAATTTAATCTGCCAAATCTGGGAAAACTTCCCGGACGGCCGGATGCACCAGTCGGTGATTCTGCACGTTCAATCCCTTCGCCAAACTCGGATTCATTTCCAAAGCTTTAATCCCGTTATTTGCCAACTGCAAAACATAAGGCAAAGTGCTGTTATTCAAAGCTTGAGTTGCAGTCCAAGGCACTGCACCGGGCATATTTGGTACGCCATAATGCACAACTCCTTCCTCTACATAAGTAGGATTTGTGTGAGAAGTTACTCGCAAAGTTTCGACACAGCCACCTTGATCGACGGCTACGTCAACAATTACAGAACCGGGCTGCATTTTGGCGACAAATTCGCGCGAAAGTAGCACCGGAGCTCTTTTTCCTAAGACTAAAACTGCACCGATTAATAAGTCAGCATCGGGAACAACTGCTTCTATTTGCAAAGGACTGCTGTAAAGGTATTCTACTCTGGAACCGAATAAAGTTTCCAAGTAGGCTAGCCGATCGACATTTACATCTAAAATCTGCACCCTAGCGCCCATTCCGACAGCAATGCGGGCTGCTTCTGTGCCGACGATTCCGCCGCCCAAAATTACAACTTTGCCCGGTCTTACCCCCGGTACGCCCCCCAAAAGTACGCCTTTGCCGCCTTGCTGTCGTTCCAGAAACCGAGCACCGAACTGCACGGCCAAACGCCCTGCAATAATGCTCATCGGGGTTAGCAGGGGCAATTTCCTGTCGGGGAGTTCGACGGTTTCGTAGGCGATAGCCTGGACTCCGCTGTTGATTAAGTGCTCGGTTAATGTGCGATCGGCTGCCAAGTGCAAATATGTAAATAGCAACTGCTCTTTTTGGATCAGCGGATACTCAGTAGGTAATGGTTCCTTAACTTTGACAATTAGTTGCCGGTTCCAGACATCTGAAGCCTTCGAGACAATCTTCGCCCCGGCTTCAATGTAGTCCTCATCAGCAAAACCAGCCCCAGCCCCAGCATTCGTTTCGACGAAAACTGTGTGGCCTTTGTCCGAACAAGCCCGCACGCTGGTGGGACTGAGTCCGACTCGAAACTCTAAATCCTTGATTTCCTTGGGGACGCCTATTTCCATCTATAACCTCAAATTTCAGGCTTATGTCGATCGAATTTAACGCAAAAATCAGCCCTAGCGGGACAATACCATTGGAGATTTTAGATTTGGGAATCGGGCTGGGCTAGGAGAATATTTGTTTGATTTTCAGCCATTGCGATCGCAATTTCCAAAATTTGTCATTTTCCATAAGGTCGATCGATCTTTTAGCCTGCTCCAACTCTAACTCAAGCTGCTGCATCCGAGCTTGCGAACTCTGCAATTGGGACTTAACCTCCTGCAACTGAATTCGCACCTCCTTTTCCCCAGTATTTTTCTTAATCGCAATATCGTGATAGCCTAGGAACTGAAGCGCCAGAAATACTATTTCCCAGTCATTCGCAATACAAAACTCATTAACTGCTTTCGCCACACCGTAAGGCATGATTTCGCATACAGACCAATTCGTATAATCGTTAAAAACCATCATCCCGTCAGATTTCACCTTTGTATAACCTCGATTGATATCTTTGCATACACCTTCATAAGAATGATCGGCATCGATGTAAATCCAATCAAAATACTCTTCTGGAAAACCGCCTAAAATTGTCGATGAATCACCTTCGTGAAGTTCGACAGTCCCATTTTCTATCCCTGCTTGCAATAGGGGATTTTGTTTGCGATCGATTTCCGCTTTAAATGCCTCGAAATTACCATCAATTAAATGCAGCTTTTGGGGCTGGGTAATAGCAAGTATTTTCTCGGCAAATCGCCCATATTGAGTGCCAACCTCTGCAACCACACTATTTTTAGGTAAACATTCCAATATTTTGATGCGACTTTCAACCAGGCGACAGTTTTTGACATGGCAATTTTGCAGTGTTGGCGAAACAAGTACCAATGGATTGTCATTAAAATTATTCCATTTCTCATTATCCCAGCCTTCAGTCGCTGCTAAAAAATTTTGTTTGTATTGCAGAAAGTCAAACATACGATCGCAAAAGTAAGAGAACTTTAATTTGAAAGTAAAGACTTCAGTCCTTACTTTTCCTATATCCTATATAATTTAACAGCAACGATTCACCGCGTCTCAAAAAAAATGCCACGCATACCTACATTAACATTCGATCGCGGAACGCTCCTACTGCACCCACCGCCCAGAGGCCGAGACTGGGCGGACTTTGCCACGTGGGACGATCGCGTGGAAAAATTTCGCATTCGAGCAATTCACTACCGCCCGCTGGTAGAATCGCTTCAGGCCGACTGCACTAACTTCACCGACGACGCCCGCGGATACGAACTACTCGAACTCGTATCCAGCGTGGCAATGCAGCCTTACCCGCACCAACAAGAAGCCCTAGCAGCTTGGCAAGAAGCAGGAAGCCAAGGAGTAGTCGTCCTCCCCACGGCTTCGGGCAAAACTTATGTGGCCCAATTAGCCATGCAAGTCACAGGCCGCAGTACATTAGTCGTAGTACCAACTCTCGATTTAATGCACCAGTGGTACGCTAATTTGAAAGCAGCTTTTCCCGACATCGAAATTGGATTGTTAGGCGGAGGTTCGCGGGACAAAACGCCAATTTTAGTAGCAACCTACGACAGCGCCAGCATTCACGCCGAAACCTTGGGAAATAAATACGGCTTGCTGGTGTTTGACGAATGCCACCATTTACCAACGGACTTTTATCGAGTAATATCCGAATATGCGATCGCGCCTTTTCGACTCGGACTGACAGCAACACCCGATCGCACAGACGGACGCCACAGCGACTTACACTTCCTCATCGGCCCCACAGTATATAGCAAAAAACCCGAAGATTTAGCAGGCGACGCCTTAGCCGACCATAAAATAGTGCAAATCATGGTCAAACTGTCAAAAGAAGAAACCGATCGCTACAGCGAAGCCATGAACATTCGCAACGACTTCCTCAAACAGTCCAACATCAAAATATCCAGCCTCGAAGGATGGAAACAGTTTATCATGGCCAGCGCGCGATCGCCCCTAGGAAGGCGCGCCATGATTGCCCACCGCCAAGCCAAAGAAATCGCCCTTTGTACCGAAGGCAAATTGCGAATCTTAGCTCAAATTTTAGCCGAACACTCTCCGCAGCGCACCCTAATCTTCACCGGAGACAACGCCACAGTCTACCGAATCTCCCAAGAATTTCTCATCCCCACAATTACCCACCAAACCCCAGTCAAAGAAAGGCACGAAATCCTCGATAAATTTCGCAGCGGCGAATACAAAACCCTAGTCGCATCCCACGTTCTCAACGAAGGAGTGGACGTACCCGACGCCAGAATTGCTATTATACTGTCAGGTACGGGAAGCGAACGCGAATACATCCAAAGATTGGGTCGAGTTTTGCGAAAAAGCAGCGATGTAAATAAACTAGCAATTCTCTACGAAGTCGTCACCGAAGACACCACCGAAGAAAGAACATCCCAGCGCCGCCGAGGCGGAATGCAAGTTCACAAACCCCAACCAAAAACACCAATAGAACCACCACCAGCAGAATATCCAAAATTAGAAACAGTCAAACCAACACCGATTTACGGAGTCAACCGAGAGACAACCAAAAAAGCAGCAGAAACACCAGCAAAATGGGGAGATGATGATGACATTCCCAAGACAACCAAAAAAGCCGCAGAATCACTCGCAAAATGGGGAGATGATGATGACATTCCCTGGTAGCACGCCTAAATTATTCCTTCTTCCTTCGATCAACTGTCAACTGTCAACTGTCAACTGTCAACTGTCAACTGTCAACTGTCAACTGTCAAATGCTACCAACCGATCTACTAAGCCACCGTCAAAACGGCGAATCAATCATCCCGCTACGCCTCAAGATAGATGCTAAAAACCTAGAAGCAGCTACCGAAACGATCGCCTGCTTCCAGGAGTCGATCGGCAAAACCCAAGGCGAACTCGACGGACGCTTGCTAGAATTAGAAGGCGACAGCCCCGACTATCGGCTGAAACGGGGATTAGCGCACCTCCTCAAAGGCGGTTTCTCTACTTTGGAAGTTGTTAGCCCCCTAGAACCATTGGAGTTGAGACAGCGCGTATTTGCCTTGTCAGCGCGATCGACACCCAGCCCACAATCCACCCAAATAACCCTCGAAACAGTAGCCACAGAGCTCAGCCAAGACTTAAACAGAGAAGTTTTTACCCACGAAATCAAAACAGGTTTATACGCCGATTTAAACGAAAACAAAATCCTCACCGAATTTGACGCACCAACACCCGAAAACTTACTTCACAGATACAACCTTTCCCAAGTCCAAGGCATATTTTACCGAGCAAGTCAAGTTCAATTAACCGCGCACCGCAACGATCCAGGAGAATACAAACTCCTCTTTCGCTATTTAAAATTATTTCAATTAATGACCTACATCGAAGGCGATGCAGACCACGGATTTACCCTCACAATCGACGGCCCCACAAGCTTGTTCAAACCCAGCACCCGCTACGGCTTAGCCCTCGCCAAAATGCTGCCCGCACTCCTACACGTCACCAAATGGAGTATGCACTCAACTCTGCAAACCAAAGATGCTTTCAGCGGCGTTGTGAAAACAGGTAAATTCACCCTAAATTCCGACTGCGGTTTAGTCAGCCACTATCCCCCAGGCAAACCCTATGATAGTATGTTAGAAGCAGCATTTGCTGGCAGGTGGGATAGCTTAAAAACCGAGTGGAAACTCGAACGAGAAGTTGACTTAATCCCAATTCCAGGAAGCGTGATGATTCCCGACTTTCGGTTAGTCCATCCCGACGGACGAGTATTTATATTAGAAATAGTCGGCTATTGGCGGCCGGAGTATTTGCAAAAGAAATTTGCTCAAGTACACAAATCTGGATGCGACAACTTGATTTTAGCTATTTCCGAACGGCTGAATCTGGAAAAAGCTGGGGTTAATGTAAAAGAAGTTCCTGCAAAAATAGTTTGGTTTAAAGATAAATTGCAGCCAAAATCAGTCCTAGAAATCCTCGAATAGTACACCAATCAGTAGCAAACTTCTCTCTCCCTCTCTTCCTCTGCGGCCTCTGCGGCCTCTGCGGTTCAAACCTCTTAAATTAAATTATCCTAAAAGAACGATCGCACATTCCAACACTCTAGTAAAATAGAAACATCCCCAAAACCTTGCCACCGCGTAGTCTCACCCCCAAACCAATCAAAAAATGGTAGAAACAAGCATTGTCGAAAAAATCAAAAAGCTGTTAGCCCTCGCCACCTCATCCAACGAAAACGAATCAACCGCTGCGGCAGCAAAAGCTTCCGTTTTACTGGCGCAGTACAATCTCAGCCTCGCCGATTTAGGCCCCAATCACCAAGAAGAGATCGATCAAAGCGGAGTTGAGACAACATCCAAATTTGTCACTTGGAAAATGATCCTGTTTTCGGGAATTGCGGAAGCCAACGGTTGTACAGGTATGCGGAACAATTATAGTGGTAGTATGTTTTTGGTGGGAAGCTCTACAAATCTGATTGTTTGCAAGCACCTGTATGAATATTTGAGTTCTGCGATCGAGAAACGGGCGAAATACCGCAAAGGAAGCGGCCGGGGACTGGCGTATCTGAACGCTTTTCGGGTGGGATGCGCCACAAGGTTGCGGCAAAGGTTGCTGGAACAAAAGCGGGAGATGGAGGAGTCGGGGATTCCGGGCTCGGTTGATACAGCGGCTACTCCTGCTATTGTAGTGCGATCGATGTTTGAGAAGAATGAACAGGCGATCGCAGATTATTTAGAAAGCCAAGGAGTTAAAGTCAAAACCCGAGCCGGTGCTCAAATCAGCAGCGAAGTCGGTTTTAATTCCGGTTATGAAGTAGGCGACAAAATTAGCTTGCAGAAGCAAGTGCAACCGGAAGGAGAACAAAAAAAACTTAATCAATCTCTGTGAGTTTAACTATAATTTCACAATCAACTTATATTGTTAATTGCTATGCCCTACAGTTCTTTCACCACAATCGGTAAAGTCAAGGAAGCATTTAATCTAACCACTGTAGAAGCAGTTCGTTTTTTGCCTAACATTGACCCAATTCCCCCTTCTCAAACATTGATTGCTTTTTTGGAAGAAAGCTTACCGTTAGCCTCATCAGCAAGCGAAAAAGCTCGTTCTGAAGGAATTATTTATCCTGTCTTGTTAGAAGCGAGACGAATTTTACAGCGACGAGTCAGTTTATTTTCAGGAGAAGACTTCACAGTAGATGAATCAATGGGATTGAACGGAATGTGCGATTTCCTCTTTAGCCGTTCCGAAGAAATTCTAGAAATTGAAGCACCGGCAGTCATTATTGTGGAGGCCAAAAAATCCGATCTCAGAACAGGATTCGGACAATGTATTGCTGAAATGGTGGCAGCACAAAAATTTAATGAGGCTAAGAAAAAGCCGATTCCCATCATTTATGGTTCAGTCACCAATGGCACTCAGTGGCGATTTCTGAAACTAGAAGGGCAAGTAGTAACAATTGATTTAATTGATTATCCACTGCCTCCTGTCGATCAAATTTTGGGCTTTTTGGTATGGATGGCACGGGAAATTTAGCTGATTTGATTTGGACTTACGCAACTGTCACATCCGGTAGGGTGTATAATATAGGTAGCTGCAAATTCAAGTTAATCTATACGGGTAAAAATTTATTTTACAACTTATTTTACAACAAGGTTAAAACAGCAATTAAAACAGATAAGTGGATCATTGCTGAGGCGACATAAAGCTCCCTGTAAACTGGAATGAATTTTTTTGGAGACACTTTAGGAACTGCTTCACCATCTACAAACTCATAATATACGTCTCCGTCGGGCAACGCTAGAAATTCTTCTAAAGTGATTTTGGTTCCGATTCCTACCATGACTCGTAGCCCTCTCGCTAATTAATTCAAATATCAATTATACAAAATTTCCCAACATTCCTCAAAAAAGACCCGGCGGTTGAAACCGCGGCTACAGAAACAAAACCCGCCTCCGCGGGTTGAAGAATAGGCGGTTAAAATTACGTTATTTCCCAACATTCCTCAAAAAAGACCCGGCGGTTGAAACCGCGGCTATACAAACAAAACCCGCCTCCGCGGGTTGAAGAATAGGCGGTTAAAATTACGTTTTATATTATTCTCTTGAGTCCGCGGAGGCGGACATTGTTTGTGTAGATGCGGTTTCAACCGCCGTCCGATCTTTGTTTGTGTAGACGCGGTTTCAACCGTACGTCTTACTTCACCCAAGCCCGATGAGCCATCAAAGCCGCAAATGGCTGCACTCCCCGCAACTGATTCGACAGCGGCAAATGACCCCTCGGCGCGCTCAAATCCCAAATAAACTCTTGCGGATACCGCGTCCAATTATTCCCCTTCTTCCAGCCAATTAACGGCCACAACTTATCCCAATTCTTGCCCGAACTCAGCCAAATTTCCCGCTGTACCGAAAAGCCAAATTTGCCTTCGGAATGAACTTTCCACAGGGTATTAATTGTTTGTAAATCTGCCACAGGCAAACTTTCAACTTCTGTAAAATACAACCACTTTCTCGACGAAGCTGTCTCGCCCGCCAACCCACAAAGTTTGTTTAAAGTCAATAGATCGGCTTCTTGAAATTCCTGTAGGGCCAATAATTGTTGCAGCGGAGTGTAGTCAATGTTAGAGTCCGATCGCAATTGCACAACTCCAGTCGGAAAATTCGCCTGCAAAAACTCCGTCGCTCTCGGAGAATCCGCACAATAAAGAATTTGGTAAGCCTTACCCATTACCGCCGTCGGTTCCTCCGACTTGCGCTCTAATAAAAATTCCATCAATACGTCCCAGCCCGCATCTGCTATGTGTTGTTGCAGCAGTTGCAGTTGAGTTTTCTCTGAACCCGACCTCAACTGTGAGCGGAGTTCGGCTGTATCGGCGGCCGAGTCTAATGGAGAAGTAGAAATCGAGTCAGTCATGGGAAACTATCAGCTATCAGCTATCAGCTATCAGCAATTAGCTGAAGCCCTGGTTTTCCTCCATTGTACAATGCTACTGACTCCGATTTACTTCTCTGTACTCCGATGGTTGTGCGCTGCACGACGAGCTAACCTCGCCGCGATCGCACATTCCTCGTCAATAGGAGCGATCGCAAATAGCTTTACCCTCAGATTTTTGCGATCGCTCCCATGTAAAAGAGTTTTTCTTGAACCTAGTCGTCCACGATGGAAACCCATGCAGAGAACGAAGGCGGAAAAAAGTTGATGTCATATTCCGAGTCTTCCCACTCTTTCACCCACAGCGGTACAACGCCCGGGCGAGGAGTTTCCGCAAAGATCCGTTCCTTGGATTCGATCGAGTGAAATAGCTGTTTCAAAGTATCTCCCCGATCCAAAGCTTCGCTGAGGATGTCGTCCAACTCAGGATCGACCCGTTTGACGCGGTTTTTGTCCTCTTCAAGCCACAGAAGTTTCAAAGACTTCAGATCCCTCGGACTGAGAATGCTCTTGTAGTACACGCGCTTGAGCGTCGCTACGGGTTCCAACGAGCGTTCGATCCGGCGAATTTGCTGAACTCGCAGGTAGTGCCATTCCGCTAAACGCTTCCGTTCCGAAGGCGCGAGAGTTTCCTTCCCCGCTGAGTGTTTGTAGTCATAGTTAATCAAACTGCAAGCCATATTAGCCAGCAGGTGAATTAACTGTTTTTCTTTGGGTGTCGCCTGACGCCGTTCCTGGGTTCTTGTCAATACGCGCTGTCTGCGGGTAGTTTCGAGAGTATTTTCCATTGGGTTTTTACGAGATGAAATACGATTGTGCCAGATCCGAATCCCGAACATCAGAAGGTAAGGAAGTTCCTAGGCGGGGAAACTCCACCGACAGACTCGCCTTACCTGTTTATTTTCCCATTCACTTTGTTGAGACTTCAACTCCCCGGATTAGGTGGACTGATATTCGGCCCGAGTTTTCACCCCCTTGAGCCAAGGTGGTGGCGACAACAAATACACCACAAACACGATCGCAATCACAACCGCAGCGCCGGCGAACCACTCAGAGGGCTAATTATTTCCGGCCTTTGCCTGTCTTTACCTCTTCTTGCTCTCCATCTTCATTCGTTCCAGTGTAGTTAATGTCGGGACGACTCTCAAGAGCAGTCAAACTGCTGGTTGATGAAGATTGTGGGACGATCGCAAAAGCGCTGGCCCTGCTTGTATGGAATAAGCCGATGCCACCGGAGGCAATTACTGCTAATACTAAGATGCTGTTTTTCATGTTCGATGACCCTGATTTAACGTAGATAGACACCTTTTGGCTAACCCGATCTGTCAGAAGTGGGTTGATGCAATAGCCCACTTGTCTTCTGATAAATCTGCCTGCCATAATCAATACAGACAGGCACACCCGAAGAGCGATCGGAAACGCCGGAAGTGACGTGTTACTTATGTCCACGATCATCCACCAACCAGATTTTTTTGGGTAGTGGGGCTAAGGCCATCAGGGCGTCGATCCATCAGGGAGTTATGCCATCAGGGTGCTCATCTATCGGGTAGTTAATTCATCAGGGCGCATCTTCTACTACAATTAGCCACAAACTTAACTTTAATCGTTGAGCCAGTGGCTAGCAGCGCACTGACAGCGCTTTTAAGAATTAAACTTTTTGTGGATTTATCCCCAAAAGTTTGTTCTTAAAAATTCCCCCACGCGAAAGCCGGGGAAGTGTCAGCGGCATGGAATTCCATGCAATCTAAGTCAACTAAAAAAAACGCAGATTAACGATATCTCCCACTCAAGCAGTCCTCAGCCAAACGCTGGGGTTTTTTATTGGTAGCAGCCATTCCAGTGCTTTGACTGGACGGCATTCGGTAGCCAGCCCCCAAGGCAGAACCTTAGGCAGAACCTTAGGCAGTACCTTAAAGGCGCTGCGGTTATGAGTTTCCCTGGCAACATCATACCATCGGGTGAAATTCAAAGTATGATTGTAAAAAAATGTGAACCCAATGGCGTTTGGGCATTTTCAATCCGGTTGAGTAAAAATTCAGATGAGGATGCGAACGAGTACAAACAAAAAAGTGCCGGAGTACGATCGCCCTCCTGGCTGGATTTACGGTTGGTTGCAAAGATACGGTAAAGATTGACAATGACAACGCTGAGTTAGTAGACAATAGAGAAAGAGTCACAAAAATTTCAACCACAGTAACACCAGTTCAAAAAAAGAACGCAACTGTAGGTAAACTCCAAACCCTTATTGAATCAGTCATTGACCAATCTCAAATCTAAAATAGTATGAGCTGGCAATAATTGCAATTTGTAACTTTTCCATCGCACAGCATAGGGGCGCAGCATCTTGATGAATTCGCAGATGACAGCAGAAGTCCACTCAACCAACCAATATCAAGTCGGAGGATATTTGCCTGCCGGTGCGCCCACCTATGTCAGGCGATCGGCAGACAGCGAACTCTACCAAGGACTCAAAGCCGGACAATTCTGCTACGTATTGAGTTCGCCACAAATGGGAAAGTCCAGCCTGCTAGTGCAAACGGCCAAAAGGTTGCAAGCAGAAGGTACAGCTTTTGCCGCCGTCAACTTGAGAAGCATTAGCACCCCAGAAATTTCCCTGGAAAAGTGGTATGGTGCGATCGTCCACCGCATCGCCAGCAGCTTGCGCCTCACAAACAGGTTTGATGCCCTCAAGTGGTGGAACGATCGCGAAGTGCTATCGCCGGTGCAGCGATTGGAGATATTTATCGAAAAAGTTTTGCTCAAGTCACTGCGGCAAAATTTAGTCATTTTGATAGATGACATTGACACCACCAACATCCTCAATTTCAGTACCAGCGATTTTTTTGCCTCAATTCGAGGTTGTTATTCTAAGCGGGCAGAGCAACCAGAATACGATCGCCTGAATTTTGCGGTTTTCGGAGTAGCAGCCCCGTCACAATTGATCCGAGATCCAAGCTGCAACCCTTTTAATATTGGACGACCAATTAATTTAAGTCGATTGCAACTAGACGAAAGTGTGTCACTAACAAAAGGATTGGCACTCAAAGCTTTTCGTCCCCAAAAAGTGCTCCAAGAAATATTTACTTGGACGGACGGTCAACCTTTTCTGACTCAAAGACTGTGCCAATTGGTGCTTGAATACGGGTCTTTTATTGGCAGAAATTGCGAAGCCCAGCAGGTGGAACAACTGCTCAAACACAGAATTATTAAAAATTGGGAAGACTGGGACGAACCCCCACATTTGACAGCAATTCGCGATCGCATTTTCTACAGCCGCTGCGATCTCACCAAGCTGTTAACGCTGTACCAGAAAATTTTGCAACCGCCCGACCCCAAAAAACCGGAAGAATTGCCAGGAGTTGCTGTCGATTATTCTCCCGAACAAATCGAATTGCAACTGTCAGGATTGGTGGTCAAATCTCATGGTAAATTAATAGCTGCTAACCTAGTTTATCAATCTGTTTTCAATCAGTTTTGGGTGGAAAAAGAACTGGGAAATCTGGCTCCCTACCGCGAGGCCTTGGCAGCATGGCTGGCTTCGGATCGCGAAGATAAGTCGCAGTTATTGACGGGGGAAACTTTGCAGTCAGCCTTGGATTGGGCGGCAAACAAACAATTAAGCCAAGAACACTATTGGTTCTTGAATCCCGGAACTTTTCAGAAAAAACCGACAGTCGCTGTCGCACAAGTTGTACAAAGCAGCCCAGACATCGGTGCAGAGAGAATTCTCACCCCGCCCTCAGATACTTTTCTATCGGGGAGCAACGAACAGATATTGTACGATCACATCGTCTCCTGCGTGGAACGAGAATCCCCCGCACAGATAATCGAGCGGTTCCGCAAACTATTTATCGACGGTATGGGCTACCCCGATCGCGAAATAGAAGCAACTTTGTACAATATCATCTCCGTCAAGCGATCGGATCGGGAGTTTAAATATATCATCCACCGCTGCTGTTACATCCCGATCAACCGTTGGCAATTGCACTCACAGCACAAATTGAGTATTGCAAATTTAGTAGCTTTATTTAAACAGACTTCTCCCCGATTCGGGATGGAATTTTACATAGTCAAGCGCTTGCAAGAACAAATAGAATTCTTTACTAAAAGTGCAGAATTCCAGACCCTAGAGCGCTTAGTAAAAGCAGTAGAACAAGAGCCACAACCGCAGAAACAAGATAGTCATGCTCCTTTGGGCGAATTGATTTGTCGCTATCCTTATTTGTACGGGCATTCTTTGCTGAGCAAGGAGAGCGTGGAGGAAGACCAGCAAACCATCAAAAAGCTGGAAAATCAAAGACAGCGACTATTTGAAAAAAACTTGTCTCAATATTTAAATTATTTGGTTGAGCCGAGAAATACAGAAATAGGAATTGTGCAGCCGGCGCCAAATCCCACACTTTTGAACGATGCGGAATTGCACTTAGCTGTTAGGGAATTTGCCGGGAAAGTAACAGACGATCGCAGCCACAAAGAATCGGCTCAATTTTTTTTGAGAGATGCCAGGAAAACTCAATCCTACAGCTCATTTAAAGTGGATTTATATGAATATTTGATATCATCGGTAGAACCAGAATATGGCGGTCGTCAATTTAATGATAAGTTGTACAAGTACATCAAAAATACATTTCCGGAAAACGACTCGGCGAAATTAAATAATATATTGTTAGCTCAGACTTGCAACCAGTTATTCAACTTTTTAGTAGTGGAAAATTCCCAACATCCCAACCACTACATTTTTTATGACTTAGTATACAACCTCGGGCCCAGCAGGACAATGGGTTTGCTGCTGAAAATATTACTGCTTTCTGGCAAAGTTAAGCCTGAGTTGGAAAAGCGATTTTCTATTTTGTTCAATCACTATGAAGGTAAAGCTTCTGATGAAATTATGTGGTTTATAAAATCATTGGAAAATTTAAATGTGGCCTTAGTGGTAAATTTTGGGAAGACGGATTTGTCTTTGGTTAAACAGCATCTTATTTTGAATTGAAAGATCAGCATAGCGGTTTACTTCAAGTTCTATCGGGCAAATATCAGTGATATAATAAATTATGTTGAGTATACAGCAAAATTATGCCAACCCAAACGCTCACAGATTATTTCAACTTTCTCACTCCCAGCGATATTCGACTGAAAGGGACAAGAATTGGCATTGAAACAATTCTTTATGATTACATCGATTGCGGTCGCGCACCTGATGAAATTGCCCAAACTTATCCTTCCCTCACCCTCGAACAAGTTTATGCGACAATTCTGTATTATCTCCAAAATCAAGAACCTGTGAGTGATTACCTCAAAAATTGGATAGAACACGGTCACAAAATGAGAGAAGAACAGCGCCTTAATCCCCCGCCTGTTTCTGAAAAGCTCCGCCAACTGAGGGCAGAAAGAAAAGCCAAAACTAGCCCATGAACCTGCAATACCTAATTGATGAAAATGTCAATCCAATTTATCCCAATCAAATTAGGCAACGAGAACCAGAGATCGCCGTCAAAGTAGTGGGAGAACCGGAAACACCGCCGAAAGGAACTCTCGATCCAGAAATTCTCTACTGGTGTGAAGATAATAACTGTGTTTTGGTGACAAATAACCGAACTTCTATGCCAGTGCACTTAGCCGAACATATGGCGGTAAATCGTCACATTCCAGGGATTTTTATCATCAATCCTAATTTAAGCATTGGCGAAAACCTAGAAGAATTGATTTTAGCGGCTCTGGCATCCCAAGAAAATGAATATCAAGATAGAATTGTTTTTCTACCTTTCCCTTAGCAGTTATTAATGTATTCGGGAGGAAACGATTTTTTTGCATTAGTCCGATCGCAATTTTAAAAGGCGCGCTACCCTATCGGTGTACCATTAACTATATGATCAGCTATCTCAAAGGCACAGTCGCCAATATCGCCAAAGGCAGCAACCGCGTTATTCTGACTCTCGAAGTTAGTGGAATTGGCTATGACATCCAAATTTTGCCGCGCGTGACTGGCCAATTACCAGCATCCGGCGAAGTCGCCCAAATCTTTACCCACCAGCAAGTTAAGGAAGACCAAATCGTATTGTACGGTTTTGGCAGCACGGCCGAACGCGATTTGTTTCGGCAGTTGACGAGTGTTAGCGGTGTGGGTGCTCAACTGGCGATCGCCCTTCTTGATACTTTAGGAATGCAAGATTTAGTTCAGGCGATCGTCGGCGGTAACACTCGCATCCTCGCCAAAACCCCCGGCGTGGGCACAAAAACCGCCGAACGCCTCGCCCTGGAACTCAAAAGCAAACTCTCGGAATGGAGACAGGAAGCAGGTTTGACAACTTCCGTGGCCGCCGGAGTCCCCGCAGCGATTCAAGAAGAAGTGGAGATGATTTTGCTGGCGATGGGATATACTGCGACGGAAGTCTTGCAAGCGCTGCAAACCCTCAGTCAAGACAGCAACTTGGCAAACAAAGCTAATGCGGATGATTGGATTCGTGAGGCGATCGCCTATTTGAGCCGATAATCGGCCACCCAATAGACTTCTTGCAAAATTTATGGCTAACACGGGCAAGATGCCCATCCCACAATTTTTTTCCTGTGGGATGGGCTGGAATAAACACCATGGAGGGGCGTCCCGCCCATCCGACATTTTTTTTCCTGTGGGATGGGCGGGACGCCCGTCCTAAGTAGGGCTTGCAATTGAAGTCTTTCAGCTCAAAAAACCAACCCATCCGTGTCGAAAATTTGCTCCTTCACCGTTCCGCTGTGATACTATATGGGATTGTGACAAACGTACAAAAAAAACTAAACTCAATTCATGGCTCTTACACAACAGCGCAAACAAGAAATCATGGGCGACTTTCAAACCCATGAAACCGACACAGGCTCAGCAGATGTCCAAATCGCCATGTTGAGCGATCGCATCAGCAAACTCAGCGCCCACCTGAAAATCAACCAAAAAGACTTCGCCTCCCGGCGCGGTTTGATGATGATGATCAGCCGCCGCAAGCGCCTCCTGGCCTACCTGCAAAAGGAAAATGTCGATCGTTACAAAGCATTAATTGCCCGTTTAGGCATTCGCGGCTAAACACCAAAGCCAAAATTTGCGACAATATTCAAGAATCTTGGACAAACGCCAGCAGGATTTACGCACTGATAACAAATCCGTTTCAAACCGTTGATTAACCATCAGAGTTGCGTAAACCCTCGCCAAGATTTCTTTGATAATTGTTCGAGATTTCAGGTTAAACAAAAAATATGTCCTCCGAACCACCCACCCAGCGCTTACCCTTTGAACCGGCCTCAAATCGGAAAAAAACCGCTAAAAAGCCTCCAGAAGCCGAAGCAAATCCAGTCACAGAAGAACCAAAATCAGACAAAAAGCCCAAAGCCACCAAAAAAACTGGCCCCCAGGCGCAATCCATCCCAGAAGCAGTCAGCAAACGCATGATTTCCCGCATTGCGGTATTCTGCGGCGCCCCCACACTCCTGGGAATTTCCACATTTTTTGTGAGTTATTTGATAGTCAGCAAAGGCTGGTTTGACTTGCCCAACACAGCAGTATTATTGGTAAGCATGGGCTGTTTTGGTCTAGGCGTACTGGGATTAAGCTACGGAGTCCTCTCGGCTTCCTGGGATGAAGAAAATTCAGGAAGCACTCTCGGGTGGGAAGAATTTAATACTAATTTTGGACGGATGCGACAAGCATGGCGCGATGCGAAATCTAAAAATTAGTCAGTAGTTATAGAAAACATTCGGTAAGCGGAAAACTCAGAGGCTTCAGCCCTGAGATGCAAGCGACACGGGCGGTTTTAACCGCCGTGAATCTTTCTTGATTCTTAATATTTAAAATTAGAGAAAGACGCTATAGCCTTTCTCAAAAAGGTGAGGTATGACTGACAGGTTATATAACCACTGAAACCAAGAGGGCTGAAGCCCAACAACGTCCGCGAATCTTTCTGAGAACCGCTATAAGATATAAACAAGGAGGTGAGCAAGATTGTTGACAAATTACGCTTATAAGTTGCGTCCCAATCAAACGCAAGCATTAAAAATGTCGAACTGGGTAGATATGCTGCGAAGCCTGTATAATTGGTGCTTGAATGACAGAATCTGTCAGTACAATCAGCAGTTTATCCAAGGCGATTACTGTGACATTAGAACGAAAGGCGAAGCTTCACCATTGACCTGCTTCGTAAGTAAAAGTGGCGCAACTGGAAATCCCTGGAAAAACTCTAAGATTGACAAAGAAGGTAAAGCTAGAAATCCTCGCCGAAGTGCTGGTGATATTCAAATAACAGCATTACCTGAGTTAAAAATAGCTAGACCTTGGTATTCCCAACTAGATTCAACCGTTTTACAACAAAATGTCAAACGCTTAGATATTGCCTACAAAAACTTCTTTGAAGGTAGAGGATTTCCGAAATTCAAAAATCGGAGTAACTTTACTTCTTTTACCTTCGCAATGGGAGTGAAAATCAAGGGCAATAAAATTTACCTACCAAAACTGGGCTGAATGAGGTTTTACAACTCTCGCTCAATCCCAAGTGGTTTTACTATCAAGGCTTGCACAGTTAGAAAACGCCAGAATGGCTGGTATGTTTCTATTAGAATAGAGGATAAATCTGTACCTGAATACAGCCCCAAAGCTCTCGGCAACAATCCCAAAGTAATCGGTTGCGACTTGGGACTCACTAAACTGGTTCACCTTTCTGATGGCTACCAAATTGAGAACCCTAGATTTTCAACCAACAAAAAAGCTAAACGCACTCTGAAAATTAGACAGAGACGAGTTAACCGCAAAACAAAAGGCAGTAAAAACCGCAAAAAAGCAGTCATCAGAGTTAGCAGATTCCATCAAAAGATTGGTGATAAACGCCAAGCGCACCAATGGAAAACTGCGAATTTAATAGTATTTCGTAATATTGATGTAATCGCCTTAGAAGATTTGAACATCTCTGGGATGATGCGTCGATGTAAGGTAAAAACTGATGAGGAAACCGGGAGGTTTCTCAAGAATGGGCAATCCAGAAAAAAAGGATTGAATCGCGCTATCTCTGATGCAGGCTGGGGCGACTTAGGATTAAAGATTGAGTATCTAGCTGCAAAGCAAGGAAAAATCGTAATCAAAGTTAATCCTAAGCACTCTAGCCAAGAATGCAGAAGTTGTGGACACATCGACAAATCAAATAGAGATGGCGAAAAGTTCATCTGTGTTGAATGTGGCTATCACGAACACGCCGACATTGGCGCTGCCAAAACTATCAGAGATCGAGCATCGAAAATGGTACGCGGGGACTCCGCGAAACCTGGTGTTGAACACCTAAACGCCCAAAAGATATCAGCACGCACTTGCGTGCAAACGTGCTGAGTTTGGGAACCCTAGCAGTAGGGATATTAAGAATGAAATTTCTTAAGAATCTCAGTCGCTTCAGCGCTGAGAGTGTCAATAGTCATGAATCAATAGCTTTCTTCGTCGGAAGAGGACACGGCAATGCCGTGTCCTGATATTACTTAGACACTACTAATAGTAGTCAGGTGCCCACTTCACACCCTACCAATAGAGTTTATACGTAATTTCTAGTTAAATTGACACCAATTCTACGTAAAATTCCCTACAAAATACTATTTAAGTTTTGTGAACAATTGGTTTTTTGCATAAAACTACTTAGTTGAGCTTGATATAAATAAAGTAGTCCTCAATAATTTTTGCAGTTGATATCCCCGACAATTTTTGCGAAGTCGGGGAAGCGCTTAATGGGATTGGAAGGAGCCGGGGCAGCCAGTTATTTTTCGGCATTTGGCGAATGTTTGTCGGTTCCCGAATTTGTATTTGTTTTTCGTTCCCGCCGTCCGCCAGGGAATCCGGTTAACGCCATGCTTAGCTTCGGATATCAAATCCTGTGGAATCATTTACTGTGTTTGATTGAACTCCAAGGACTCGATCCGTATCAAGCTTGTTTGCATCAAACTTCCGAACGTCATGCTGCTTTAGCTTCAGATTTGATAGAAGAGTTTCGTGCTCCGATTATCGATTCTTTGGTGCTGTGGCTGATTAATTCAAAAGTCATGGATGCCACCCTCGACTTTGTTTACCGCAATAGCGGCTGTTTCTTGAACGATTCCGGCAGAGCAAAATTTCTCCATGCTTTTTTACGGCGTATGGAAGAAGAAATTCAGACTGATTCGGGCGAAAAACAGCCGCGCTGGGATTTGTTTGTGCAGCAAGTTAAGGCTTACAAGCAGTTTGTTTACAATCCACAAATGCTGTACAAGCCTTATCGAATTTATTAGATTTCAAGACTAACAACGTATTTCTGTCATTGCGAGGAACGAAGCAATCGCCAGGTTTTGCGATTGCTGAGTGACCCTCGCAATGACATGATGGCGTTTATTTATTGCGTAATTCCTGACTTTTGGTCAAGCGGAAATTAATCATGCACTTGTACGTTGTTGTCTATGATATTCCTTGTGACAAGCGTCGCAAGAAAGTTTTTAACTTGCTTTCCGGTTACGGTACTTGGGTGCAATATTCGGTTTTTGAGTGTGCCCTATCTCAGCGTCAATTTGAGGAGTTGCGCGCTCGCCTGCGGGGACGGGTTAATTTGGATGAAGATAATATCCGTTTTTATGTTTTGTCAACGCGGGCGATCGGGCAGGTGGAAACTTGGGGTTCTGGCCCGCCGGTGACTCAACCGCCGACTTCGGTCATTGTTTAAAGTATTTTTTTTAACACTTGACAGCCAGAGAAATCTACGTTACTATGGCTCTATTGCTAGATTATGATTGTAATCCACACAAGCCCATACAAACTTGCCGTGTTAATTACTACCCAAATCTACAGCACCAGTACCTAGAAAATTAAATAGATTAGAGTAGTGTTTTAGCTGTTCAATCATTTAGCTATCCGACCGCCTCGCTAAATGGCTGAAACACCGATTCTCTCGTTTAGGCGGCCGTTCGCTTGTCCCGTAAGGGTTTCAGCGATTTTTGAGAGCTGGTTTTCGGCTCTAAGTGAGCTGAGCATCAGAGGTGGTCGGAAACGGCTTCTAGAGCCTTTACTGGGCACGGCTTTCACAACGAGGGGTCGCAATTCACTTTTCCCCGCAAGGGGATTGAAACTCGACTATTCCGATCTTTCTGAAGTAGTTGATTGCTGTCGCAATTCACTTTTCCCCGCAAGGGGATTGAAACACCCGACAGTGCGGGAGTTGTCAACCATCACGGTCGCAATTCACTTTTCCCCGCAAGGGGATTGAAACTACCGCCTCTTTCAACCCAGGTGCGATTTCTCGGTAGAAAAGTCGCAATTCACTTTTCCCCGCAAGGGGATTGAAACACAATAATTGTCTCCTGGCTTTTTGGCCAAGAACGTCGCAATTCACTTTTCCCCGCAAGGGGATTGAAACTTTGATTGTAAGTACTCTCTAATCTGCTTTGTATCTGGTCGCAATTCACTTTTCCCCGCAAGGGGATTGAAACACAACCGGTCGGCATGACGCCCCGCTGCTTCGAGCAATTCAGGGTCGCAATTCACTTTTCCCCGCAAGGGGATTGAAACGCTGTAACTCAACATCTTTAATCAACTCCTCAGTATCGTCGCAATTCACTTTTCCCCGCAAGGGGATTGAAACTGCCATATAAAAATTCCTGTACTATAATATATCAATACTATAAGTCGCAATTCACTTTTCCCCGCAAGGGGATTGAAACCTAAAAAACTGCCATTCTCGCTATGCTTGTGACTTACTGAGTCGCAATTCACTTTTCCCCGCAAGGGGATTGAAACTTTCCAAACCAATTTATCGGCCAAAACCGTATATTCAAAAGTCGCAATTCACTTTTCCCCGCAAGGGGATTGAAACCAAGAACATGTAGCCATGATGTTTTCTCCAAAAGTGTAGTCGCAATTCACTTTTCCCCGCAAGGGGATTGAAACTCAAACCAATCGGAAAATCAGTGTCCGCAGGATTGAAGTCGCAATTCACTTTTCCCCGCAAGGGGATTGAAACGAATAATACCAAATTGTGTCAGTTAAAACAGCTAATTGTCGCAATTCACTTTTCCCCGCAAGGGGATTGAAACATGAAAATGCGAAAAACAAACTGGTTCATGAAATCAAGTCGCAATTCACTTTTCCCCGCAAGGGGATTGAAACAAATCTTTCATACTTAATTTCAATTCATCTTTACTCAGTCGCAATTCACTTTTCCCCGCAAGGGGATTGAAACTCCGAAAATCAATAGACTCGGTTAGTAGAAGCATAGTCGCAATTCACTTTTCCCCGCAAGGGGATTGAAACTTGAGAAGATTTATTTAACGCGCTTTTAAGTTTTTTGTCGCAATTCACTTTTCCCCGCAAGGGGATTGAAACCATCTGACCGAACCATTTGCTGTACCACTACCGCAACTAAGTCGCAATTCACTTTTCCCCGCAAGGGGATTGAAACTCTGGCTTATCTGCACGAGCCAGGCTAATGACTAGGTGGCCGAGTCGCAATTCACTTTTCCCCGCAAGGGGATTGAAACTTGAAACAAGAAGTTTCTTGCTCCCAACTACCAGAAGAAAACCTATTCAAGTCGCAATTCACTTTTCCCCGCTGAGTCTCTCGCGCTGAGTCCGAGAAACCGGGTTTCTATGGCAATTGACGTATTTTCACGAGATTTTACGCAGAAACCCGGTTTCTGAGTCTCTCGCGCTGAGTCCGAGAAACCGGGTTTCTCTGGCAATTGACGTATTTTTACGAGATTTTACGC
>NZ_JAEQCE010000087.1:22981-28428 GCF_020738665.1 Microcoleus sp. PH2017_08_TRC_O_A | reverse complement strand
GCCGAGTAGAACTCGAATTCACTCATCTTTCTAAATGCTGTTTTCTCACTTTTTCAGCAAGCCCTATCTAGAAAAGCATCGCTCTCGAATTGTTAACTATGAGCAATTATCATCAGATAAGATTTGTTCCATAGGCTCGGGAGCGGTGGAATCGGCTGTCAAACAAATAGATAGAAGGTTGAAAAATTCTGGAGCTCAATGGTTGAAAAAAAATGTCATAACAAGATGCTAAAACTTCGTTGTGCTTATAGCCTTTCTCAGAAAGATGAGGTATGATGTTACTGACACTTACTCATGAGGATCAAACAGATAAGACGCGATCGAATGAACTATAATTATATGGTTCAGTAAAGCCCAGCGGAAGCGATATAACACATAATAGCATTGTTCTGACAGCACGAAGAAGTTGACTCACAACACGTTTACTTGTACTCCTCTTCATACATTGTGAAAAATGAAAACGTATTCGATTGATTTTCGGCAAAAAATTCTTGATACTTATCATACTGAACCGATTTCACAAAAAGCAATAGCTAAGCATTTTTCGCTCTGCCCTCAGCTTTGTACAAAAATTGCTTAAACAATATCGTGAAACAAAAAATATTACTCCCCGAACTGACCGATGTGGAGTCAAAGGCAAACTGAATGCAGAGCAACTACTCATATTGGGGAAATTGATTGAAGAAAATAATGATGCCACTCTTGAAGAACTTCGTTATTTACTTTATGGAAAAATTGGATTTTCTGTTAGTATATCGACAATAGCAAGAATGATAAAACTCTTAGATATTACCGTCAAAAAAAAGACTCTATTCCCTTCAGGCAAAGGCACAGAGCGAGTCCAAATACTGCGATGTGAGTTCTGGTAAAAAATTAAAAAGATTAGTTTGAAAGACTTAATATTCATTGATGAATCTGGAGTTAATTTGGCAATGGTTAGATTATATGCTAGAGCTTTGAAAGGTCAGAGAGCCAAGGGGCCAAAGCCAACTAAACGTGGTCAAAATGTCTCAATAATTGGAGCAATGTCAGTGTCTGAAATTTTGACATCGGTTAATCTAATAGGCGGAACTGATGCAATTACATTTGAAGCTTTTATTATCAGAAAACTTGTGCCAAAACTATGGAAAGGGGCTTGTGTAGTCATGGATAATTGTCCCATTCACTTGGGAGACGAAGTGAAAAAAGCTATCGAAAAAAAAGGGGCAAAATTAATATTGTTATCTCCTTATTCACCAGATTTTTCACCAATTGAAAATCTGTGGTCAAAGCTTAAAAATATTCTCCGTTCGATCGAGACACCTAATTATCAAGAATTAGGCAAAGCCATAGAGTTGGCGTTGGGTCAAGTTACATCATCAAATATTTTTAACTGGTTTACACACTGCTGTTATTGTACCTCATCTTTCTGAGAAAGGCTATACCTCAACGACCTCTTGGCTATTTGAGGCTTTTGCAAAACCGGGATGCTCCCGTCATGCTTCGCCCCTACACACATATTTGATAAACACAGATGTACCAGATTTTTCTTTAAGGATTGTCGATGTATTCGCACCCTACGAATAATGTTGCCATACCGTTGAATGCTTTAGTATCACAATAATTATATGCTCAGATTAATCTAAGTTTCACGATCCAAATATTTTCCGAATCCAATTCCGCAGCGCAGCCAATAAACCCATTAAATTCTTGAAAAACCCCTGCAAAAAAGAACTTTTCTCAACCTCGAAAATCTCCTCGATTTCCACCGGGAGCGGTGGCATTCCGACAACTTCGTAAAGCGGATATTCGCCGCTCTTTCCGGGGATTTTAACTGATACGCACTGGTTGACGATCGCCAAATCCTTGATTTCCTCATAAGTTTCCTCGGAAATCAGCAAACTTGTTCCCACTTGCTTGTTCGCAGCTTCAATCCGGCTGGCAAAATTTACCGCATCCCCGATCGCCGTTACTGTCTGATTTTTCTTGGCCCCCAGATTCCCCACAACCGCCAAACCGCAGTGAATCCCAATCCCAATCCGCAACCTGTGACTGTATAAAGTCTCAAAATACGGATTGAGTTTGTCCAATTCCTCCAGCATTTCCACCCCAGCCCTCACCGCTTGTTCGGCCGCCTTCTCTGAATTTTCCAACCCAAACAGCGCCATAAAACCGTCGCCCATATAATTATTGATCATCCCGCCGTTGCGGTTGATTACATAACCCATTTTTTGGAAATACCGATTTAAAATATAAATTACATCGTAGGGTAATAGCGATTCTGCAAAGGCGGTAAACCCTCGAATATCGGCAAACAAAATTGCAATTTTCTTTTCTTGACCCACAGGTGCAGAAATCAAGTTTCCGGCGATTTCGTCGTTAAAGGTTTCTAAGTCTTCAGAATCGATCGCCAATCTCCGCAAAATCACCTTCCCGCCCGCCACCTGTGTCTGACAAGCCAGCCTAATTTCCGGCTCTAGGCGCAGTTTGTTCGCGAGCTCATCTTCCGCTGAATTGCGGGGCGAGCAAAATTCCAAACCTTCGACTATCAAGACACGACAAGTCGAACACCGCGCACTACCACCACAGGCGTGGGTGTGGGGAATGCCTGCACGCAGGGAAGCTTCCAGAATTATATCGTCGTCGTCTATCTCGATCGCGCGATCGTCCGGCAGATAGTGAATCTGTGGCATATGTGGCGTTTCTAACTAAGTAGCGAGGCATGAGCGGACATCTGTTATTGCAGTGACTCTGTATGCAAACCCGGTTTTTCGACATCTTTTCTGCATTCCCTGATTGATTCAGTATAAGTCGCGATCGACATTAGCTTCTCGTGCCGTCACCTCAACCGCCAAACTCACTCAGCATTAAAATCGCGATCGCACAATGAAAACACCTCAATTATATGCCAAGTAAAGCCTTTGGAATCAAGCTCAAAGCTCAAAGCTCAAAGCTCAAATTAACTGACATAATTCTTAATAAATTTATGATAGCTCAAAACCCTTTAAATCCGTTATTAAATTCCCTGGAACCGCCAGATATTTTGAGAGTTTTGCAGGCTTTTTTCTTCCAAACCTTACTTGATAAGAGTTTGAGCTTTTTTGTTCCCTAAGGAGCAGCCAATTTGCTTGAGATAGAATAGCAGCATCTTTAAAACCCGTATAACCATGAGTTCATCAACAGCCCTACAAAACATCGAACAGCACATCCCGCTGGTGGGAAATATCCATCTCAAAAGTCCGATCGCCTATCGAGCAACCCGCGTCGCAGTCAGTGCGGTTAACGCGGTGCAAATGGCAGTAGCAGAGTCTTATATCAACGGCTTAGAAGTACCGGATTCTGTATTGCGAGGTCTTTTTGATACCTGTATGCCCGTCTTTTTTAAGTATTTTCCCTCTCTGCTCGCACCCTACGAATGGGTACTCAAAGAAACAGAACACACCGCGGAAGGCCCGCGAGATTTAATGAAACTTCAGTACGACTTACCTCAAGCTATGCTGAATCCCATGTTAGGCGAGAGCAAACTCATTTATCCTAAATACAGCATGGGATTGTGGGAAAAAGGAGCAGCCAACCTCGAACAATCCCAAATCCAGATGATTGATGATGTAATTGAGAAACTAGAGATTCAGGATGGCGATCGCATTTTAGACTTTGGCTGCGGTTGGGGCTGCGTTCCCAATTACATTCTTTCCAAATTCCCCAATGTCCAGTTTACTGGCATTAATCTCAGCCACCATCAATGCGAATATATGCGTCACAGGATGCAAGATCCCGACAGCTACCTCAGTTCAGGTCGATTTACCTTATTTGAAGGCGATTTGAACGACGCCCAATTCGATACCAAATTTGACAAAATTCTCTCGATCGGAGTTTTTTGTCATGTCGGTAATTTAACCAAAGCTTTTCAAAAGCTCTCCTCTTTCCTCAAAGATAACGGCCGCGCTTTCATTCACATCATCACCGTTCGCACCCCTAACAACATCTCCAGTGTTTTCACCCACAAATACATTTTCCCCCACGGTCGTTACTGGAAATACGATGCCGTTCCCAGCCACAACAAAGACCTCAAAACCATCAAACAATGGTATCTCAACGGTTACAATTACTCTACAACCTTTGCTAACTGGCTGAAAAACTTTGATGACTCTCAGGCGATAGTCAAAGATTTAGACTACGGCATCGACTATGCCAAATTCCGCAGAATCTGGCGGTTTTACTTGATTTGGTTTGTTGCTAATTTCGCCAGTTGCGATGGTGAATATAACGGCAACGGTCAATATTTAATGGTTCATTCCTAATCGCTGACATTCCTGGACGCATCAACCGAGTTTTTCAACACCCGTAATCCGTTAATGAGAAAATCTCACCTGTAGGGAAACGACACTGCCGTTTCCGGCGGGGAGTTAAAGCAATAACAGATAATTGTTGCTACGGTTATCAAACGTAGCAACAATTTTTAATAATTGGTATTATTTGACAATCTTAGACTATAATTAAAGTAGTGGGACTGCTAAAGAAGTAGACTTTTTAGTTGCTACACCAACGTTTGGCAATTTCAAATTAGAATCTAAAATTGACTGATGTTACAAAAAGAAGAACTGTTAAAAGGCATCGAAAACCGCGAATGTGTGGCGCGGGCATTAGACCAAGCTGAACAAGCAATTAAAACTTGGGAAGTTACTCTGACTGATTTTCTGTCGCCCCCGGAGTTGGCGGACACTCTGACGGTATTTAAGCGCTTAACTGATGTGGAATTAGTGGCTTGGGGTGGCTATCCCCAGGGTGAAAGGCAGAGAATTGCGATCGCCCGATCGGAAATCCCGATCGACTCTGGGAGTGTTAGCATTGCTGCGGTGGAGATAGCCGGCAATTTCCTGTTTGACACCGCCAGTCACCGCGACTTCTTAGGCGCAATGCTGGGTACGGGGATTGTCCGCGAAAAAACCGGGGATGTGATTGTCTTGGGGGAACGGGGCGCGCAGGCGATTGTCATGCCGGAGATGGTAGAGTATTTGGAGATGAGTTTGCAGCAAGTGCGATCGGTTCCGGTAAAAACTCGGCGCATTGAGTTGAGCGAACTAAAAATTAGAGAACCGAAAAAGAAAGAGATGACAACCGTTGAAGCATCAATGAGATTGGATGCTGTGGCTTCTGCTGGATTCGCGATGTCTCGCAGCAAAATGGTTGATTTTATTGACAGAGGGGACGTGCGAGTTAATTGGAAAGACATCACCCAAGCTAGTTATAACGTTAAGTCGGGAGATTTAATCGCTGTTACTGGTAAGGGAAGATTAGAAATTGGGGAAGTTATGATTACTAAAAAAGAACGCTATCGAGTGCAGTTAACTCGATATCTGTAATTTTGACCACATCGTTGAGTTAAAAGAAACCGGGTTTTTTACGATATTTAAGGTGACAACGAATTATTTCGAGAAAAACCCGGTTTCTGCCCACATCGTTGAGTT
>NZ_JAEQCE010000087.1:0-22976 GCF_020738665.1 Microcoleus sp. PH2017_08_TRC_O_A | reverse complement strand
AAAACCCGGTTTCTGCCCACATCGTTGAGTTAAAAGAAACCGGGTTTTTTACGATATTTAAGGTGACAACGAATTATTTCGAGAAAAACCCGGTTTCTGGCCACCTTCAGTTATCCTGGCTTACGCTGAAATAGCTTGGCTATCGAGTTTACCAAAAGTTCTCGCGGCATAAATCGGGGCATATTTACGATGAGTGGATTGGGGAATCCGCCCGTCACGACGTTAGACTGATTTTTCTCTAAAGCTTTGAGTGCATCTCGCACTACTTCATCGGCGGGGACGAGTTTTTGCCCGCTGCTAGATGCTAGGGATGCCGGAAATTCTGCTGCTTTAAAAAAATCGGATTCTGTGGGGCCCGCACAAAGTGCTAAAACCCGAATTCCTAAATCTTTGTTTTCCGCCCAAAGTGCCTCGCTGAAACTCAAGACAAAAGCTTTAGTTGCTGCATAAATTGATAAATACGGCATCGGTTGAAAGGCTGCAATAGAAGCAACATTGATGATACTTCCCGATTTTCTATCCCGCATTCCCGATAAAAATAAGTGCGATAGTTCAACTAATGCTACAATATTCAGTTGCAGAATTCCTACTTGTTTTGCTAAAGGGCGATCGGCAAAAGCGCCATAATCCCCCAAACCCGCATTATTCACCAACAAATCAACCGTCCAACCTTTTTGAACAACCGCATCAAATACAGCAGTTGTGGCTCCTGGCGCAGTCAAATCTTGAACGATAATTTCGACCAAAATATTGAATTCCTGTTGCAGTTTAGCAGCTAGCTGCTGCAATTTGGCTTCGGAACGAGCTACCAAGATTAGATTGTGCTGGCGTTGGGCTAATTCGATGGCAAAGGCTGCGCCTATTCCGCCTGAAGCACCGGTGATTAAAGCAGTTGGCATGAACTTAATTTAGATTATTTGATTGGGGCTTTATATATTTTAACAATTATCTCGTCTAGCAGCCTGTAGAATAATTAAAAGGGAATAGGTGAGTTTTATGGGGCGTCTTACCGATCGAGCTTTTGACATTTTACGGGCCCAAGTTGACAAGTGCGCGGCTGATGATGCTCTGGCGGGTGGAGTTTACCGCAAGATGGTGATGAAGCGGCTGGAGAAATTGCGATCGCAAAACGGCACTTTCGCATCCAGAGAAGAAATCCGCGATACTTTCAAAGACGAATTTCCCAACTTCAGTGAAGAAGCTCTCAAAGCTGCTGTTAAAGCCAACCGCGCGCCCGGATTTTTTGATAAAATCATCTGGGTTGGCGGTTTGCTGGGTGGCGCAGCGGGGATAATTTGGCTGATTAACCTGCCTTTCCCGATGATTCGGTGGCCCGTGGCGAAAACTATGCCGATATTGCTGCTGCCGAGCTTTATCAGTATGGATTACAATTACCGACAGGCGATCGCCCTCGTGGAACAATCCGATCAACTGGTTAACAAAGCTACGGCTGCGGCAGATTTTGAATATGGCGACACGAAAGTAAAACAAGCTCAAAAACACCTCGATGCTTTGCCGGTGTGGTTCCTCGGCTACTATCCAAAAACTTATTGCTCTTTTTCCGGCTGCACTTGGCGCTTTTCAGTCGATGAATTTCAAGCAGCCCGCAAAAATATCGGGCGGATGGATGCTCAAATTTTTCAGCAAAAAAATGCTTTTACTGAGTTAAATCAAGTCGAACAAACTCTCGACGCCGCAAAACAGCAGTACCAGCAAGCGAAAACTGCCGCCGACAGGCAAAAAGCGACTGGAAATTGGCAAAGTGCGATCGACAAACTCAACCAAATCCCCGCCGAAACCCTCGCCGGAAAAACCGCTAAGCCAAAACTCCAAGCAGCAGAAAGAGATTTTCAAGCAATGGGAGGAATCGCCACCGGTTCGGTACACGCCGACAACTTAATTGAAGCAGCCAAAGAATTTGCTCTTTCCGCCGCCGTCGCCTCGCAAAAACCGCCGCATCCAGCCGCCCAGTGGGAACAAATAGCAGGATTGTGGGAAGAAGGAATTAACCGACTGAAAATGGTTCCTGTGGATAATCCGGGCTATCTCGACGCTCAAACCAAACTCGCTGAATACCAGAAAAATTTAGGAATTTCCCAGATTAGACTCCAAGCAGAAAGAGATTCTGAAAAAGCTTTGCAAGAAGCTAAAAGCTTGTTTGCCAACTTGCAAAATAATGTAAATTCTCCCAGTCAAAATCCCAGTAACTCCCTCGGACAATTGCAACAGATTATCAATCAATTAGAATCCGTCAAACCAGGGACAACTGTTTATCCCGAATCTCAAAAATGGCTGCAATCTGCTCGAAAAAAACAGCAAGAATGGCAAAAGAAATAAAGTGTATTAGTCACAAACCTCGATCGCAATACCGCCAAATTTCCCTTCCTCGGCCCAACACTTGACCCCTTCAATATAGCAAAGGTGGCTGGGATACTCTTCTTTAGTATCCGCTACAATCGCCTCAAAACCGCCATTGAAGTCGTTAAAAAATTGTACCTTGCGCCCTTGACTGTCACAGGCTTTGCTACAGCAAGTCGAACATACTAGACGGGGATATCGATCCCAATATGGCGATGGGATGGAACAGATGGGACAGGGCTTAAATTGTCGATCGCTCATAAAAAGATGCAATTAAAAAATATATCGATTACCAAGTCGGATCGACATACAGATTAATTGTAACTTGCTTTTTCCCCGAAGGTATGCCGGAAATACAAGCACAAATCGCCTCCCCGTCATCAATTTCTACTTCGCAAGCGTGACAAGAACCCATCATACAACCAGTAGGAATAGAAACCCCTGCACGTTTGGCTACATCTAGCAAAAGCTCTCCCGCTTCAGCTTCCACTGTCACATTATCTGGCAAAAAAACAATCTTTGTCATGCAATTTTTCCTTTTGATATAATACCATTTTTACCAAGTTTCGCTCCGAAAAAGTTTGAGGTTTATTGATACTAATTATCAAGCACAGGTGCGTCGCTGTGAGATTTTTGGTACTTAGTTAGGTTTTTTCATGGCGACGCACCCTACGACTTTTGATGGGAATTATCAAGCTTTTTTATGGATACGCACCCTACGACTTTCTGGTTAAAAAAAATGTCATTCAAATTATAACCTCCGCTCTAACAAACAACTGTCAACTGTCAACTGTCAATTGTCAACTGTCAACTAACCTAAAATATGCTTGATATCCAAATGCTTTTCCACTGTATCCGCTAGAGTTTCTAACAGAGTTTCTCGATGTTCTCGGTAATTCGGAATACCTGTGGGCAATGCGCGGAGTCCCCGCTGTTGGCGCAAGTAATTTAACCAAGCCCGCCGCCAAGCTCCGTTGTCAAAGATGCCGTGCAGGTACGTCCCCCAAACTGATTGAGAAGCGTTGACAATGCCTAAACTAGGATCGTCAAATAATGGTTGAGTCAAATCTGACTCGATCATTTGGGTTCTGCCTTGATGAATTTCGTAACCGGAAACGGGTAAACCCGGTTGAGGATAGTTAGATGTTACGATCCGCTGGCGGGCAATTTTGTTTGGTGCGATCGCAGTTTTCAAAGGCAATAACCCCAATCCTTTGAACTCTCCCTTTTCTCCCTCAAGGCCTTCTCTATCGCTGATACTTTCTCCCAGCATCTGAAAGCCACCACAAACTCCCATGACTGTACCGCCAGCTACTAAGTAATTTTTAATCGCTTCTGCCATGCCTGTTTGGCGCAGCACCTGCAAATCTGAAATTGTAGTTTTAGAGCCTGGTAAAATCACGGCGTCTGGATGGCCTAACGGGTCTTTGGGGCTGACATATTTGACTGTGACGGTAGTTTCCGACTCCAGGGGGTCAAAGTCGGTAAAATTGGAAATTCGGGGCAGGCGGATGACGGAAATATTCAAGTCGGTTTGAGAATTGGGAGAACGCCGATCAAGTAAATCGAGGGAATCTTCCGAGGGAAACACTTCATCTATCCAAGGAATTACCCCAACTACCGGGATTCCAGTCCTTTCTTCCAGCCAAGTCAAGCCCGGATCTAAGATCGATTTTTGGCCTCGGAACTTATTAATAATGAATCCTTTAATTAAAGCGCGTTCGTCAGGATCGAGCAATTCCAAAGTACCGATGATGTGAGCAAATGCGCCACCGCGATCGATATCAACTACTAGCAAAGTCCGAGCATTCAGATGTTTTGCTACCCGCATATTAGTTAAATCGCGGTGTTTGAGATTGATTTCTGCTGGACTTCCGGCTCCTTCGCACACAATCATGTCAAATTCTTGCTTGAGAAATTCTAAAGATTCCCGAATAGCTTGCCAGCCGATATCAAAATACTGTTCATAATATTGAGATGCTCGCACATTTGCGATCGCCCGGCCCTTGACAATCAATTGAGAAGTCATATCTCCTTGCGGCTTGAGCAAAATCGGATTCATTTCTACCCAAGGTGCGATGCCCGCAGCCCAAGCTTGCACTGCTTGAGCATAGCCAATCTCTCCGCCGGCGGCTGTGACATAGGAATTCAGTGCCATATTTTGACCTTTAAACGGAGTTACCCGCCAGCCTCGCCGAGAAAAGATTCGACACAATGCTGCAACCAGTAAAGATTTTCCTGCGTGAGATGTTGTTCCCACGACCATAATTGCTTTCATAATATTAAAGAAGGAAGAAGGAAGAAGGAAGAAGGAAGAAGGAAGAAGAAAGAAGGCAGAGGGAAGAAGGAAGAAGAAAGAAGGAAGAGGGAAGAGGGAAGAAGGAAGAGGGAAGAGGGAAGAAGAATATATAATAAAGAAGGAAGAAGGAAGAAGGAAGAATGTAGAAGAAAGAAGGCAGAAAGAAGAATGTAAAAATCATGATTTATGGGATTACAAAATTTGACCAAATAAATGGTTTTTTTATTGGCTCTAGGGGTGACAACGAATAGGTTTTGAAGGAAAACCACATTTGTCGCCACCCGCACCTAAGTCCTAAAAGGAAGACGGAAGAAGGTAGAAGACAGAATTAAAAAAATTCTGGTTTCTACCTTTTGCTTTTTGCCTCAAGATGACGGCCGATCTTCGCCGGATACATTCTCAGAATTGGATTCAGTGGCCCTTTTGGCAGGTGCGGCTAAATCGGGTTGTGATCCGTCAGAAGAGGGTTTTTCTTCTGTGGATTCGATCGAGATTGTTGATACTGAAACCGTTTCTACCTGAACGCTCAACCCTGCTTCTCCCGGTACTTCTATCTCTACAGGCGGTGCTGAAACGATTTCCACCACAGTCATTTCTAGAGATACAGCAAGGGTTTCTGCTTCCGTTACGCCTGCTGCTGCTTTGGGTTCACCAACCGCATCCGCAGGTGTTTCTTGAGCCAACGGATCTGTTTGGCTTTGTGCCGGCGATCCGTCGTCTAAAATCGAACTTTCCCCTATTTTGGCAGAATTCGCCGCGGTTTCTGTTGCTATCAACTCGGCCATTGCTTCAACATCGGTGGGAAACGGCACTGCTTGGCTGGTTTCCGCAGCAGTGTTGCTGGTTTCGGCTGCCACTTCGGCGGCAGCCTCGGCTAATTCTGATTCGAGAATCTGGTCGATATCCGATGCAGGAATTGTCGTTACCTTAGATTCAGGAGATTCAGGTGCGATCGACTCCTCTGCTACTTTCGGCGTTGTCACCGGAGTATTTGCATCAGGCTTGTTTTTAGCTGCACCCCGTCCCAACATACCGCCGAGACTATTTTTGAGATTGCCAAACAGACTTCCGAAACCGCCTGATTTTTTAGCTGTTTTGGCAGGAGTTGGGTTTGCCTTTGGGGCTGCGGTTGCTGTCGCCGTTGGGGCTGCCGAAGTAGCATCAGACTGGGACTCTTTAGCTCTCGCCCTCCACATCTGGTCAAAATCGTCAAAATCGTCATCATCTTCAGTCTGCTTTTTGGCTTCTGGCTGAGCCTCTGCTGGCTCTACCGTTGGTGTGGCCGCAATTTCTGAAAATTCTAGAGGTGGGGGCAAAGGAGTGAAGTTGCTGGCTAATTCTGCTGGGGCTGGTGAAGTCTCAGGAAGAGCGTTTTCAACCGAAAACACGGGTATTTGTGTAATTGCGGGTGCGCTCTTGTCGGGAGTTTTTAAGTCAGGGCCGATCGCACTTTCGGGAATAATCTCAGCGATTGGCCCAGTCGCCGGTTGTGCTTCTACCTTTACCTCGCCCTGATTCGCAGGTGCTGGAACAGCATCAGCTTTCGGTTTGGGCGATCGAACAAACTTCGGTTTTTTGGCTGCGGGTTCAGGTTTCTTACCAAACAAACCGGATAAAGGCCCGCCCATCGCCCCGGCCAAATTCGCCGCCTGAGGAATCGGCGTTTGCTGAGCCACCGGCGTCACCTGCCGGCGCAAAGTCAGAGTTTCCCACGCAAACCAGCCTAGCAGAGCCACACCCGCCATTTGACCAAGCAGGAGAGCACCCGTAATTCGCCCCGCACAAGTCCATAAAATTAACGCATAAAAAAGTCCTACCCCGCTCCAGGTAAAATCACTTTTCCGGTGAACCTCTGGAAAAAAGAAGGCCGCCATGTAAATACTAAAGCTGCCCAGACCGACCGCCAACGCCAGAATGTATGCAAGCATCTTGTCGGTACCTCCGCTGTGTCAAATAACTTCTACGCGCTAATTCTACCTTTGTGAGACACTCAACGGCTTCTTTCTCAAGGACAATTCCCGATTTGGAAGGAAGTTCGGCAAAGAATTTTGTACCGGATGTAACGGATTTAAAGGATTTAACGGTAGAAGTCAGAGGAAAGAAGCAAAAAGGAAGAAAGAAGAAGTCCCAGGAAATATTCCCTCTCACCCCCTCTCCCTCTCTCCCTCTCTCCCCTTCTCCCCCTCTCTCCCCTTCTCCCCTCTCCTCGATCGTGATATCTATCACTTAAGTATGTTGGTACGATCGCACCTGCCGTAGACGATGTTTTGTATGTTGTAGGTGTAAAAGAAGTTATGCCTTAGGGCATATGTATTGGAGACAATGCCATGTTTGAAAAACTGTTTTTAGCAGCGAGCTTAACCTTATTAGTTCAAATCTTTGCCGGAGTCGGCACTTCCGCGAAATTACCGGTAAATTTCGTATGGCGATCGAGCGATCGTCCGACACAAATCCAGAAACTGCCCCTGGTTACAGTACCTGCGAGCTTCAAGTCAAACGTCGAATCCTAACGATCCGTGCCAGATAATACGTGCAAGTGGGATTTATCGCAAGGCAGAGCCTGTCTAATGTTTTTTTTCAAGCTGTTATCTTTTCTATTTGACCAAGATTTTCACAGGTGGTACCCGCCACGTGATTTATCCGTGGAATCAATCCCAAATCGAAAATCGAAAATCCTCTCTTCCCCCGAATTTATCCGTGGGGTAAATCTAAAATCTAAAATCTAAAATCTAAAATCGATTGACTCTTCACAACTGATCGCTTTGTAGTAAGAACTTCAGTCCTCATTAAGACCGGTTAACAATAACGGAAGTGCTTGCTACAAACCCTAAATGAATAATGAGTAGCAACTCCGATATTAATTGCCATAAAATACTCAACAAATCTCAACATCAATTTGTGCAGTAAAAAGCTTCAAACCCAAAAAAATCTGTAATCCCGAGTAAAGCATCAAAATAGATCTACGATCGATCGCGCTTGGGTTAATTTTTTTTGCGATCGCACAACCAGAAAGCAATTGCACTATCTGTGTTGTACAGAGTTTTGCTTCCGGGACTATCAGATCTGAAGCGTATTGATATATAATCGCCAGATGAAGCTCAAAGCTGATAACCACATAGACTGTTAAATCAAGGAAAGTGAAAATGGGACTTAGCGATATTCTTTTGAATGAAAACAAGAGAGACACTATTGTTGATGACTGTGTAAAGTTGATAGACAAACAAGTTGCAGCAGCACCGGGATTGGGCGGCCTTGCTCTGAAAGCTGCCTACTCTACCGTTAAGGGGATACGGGCTGACTATTGCGCCCAAGTCGTCGATCAACTTTTGCCCGAAATCTCGATCGCACTCGATCCAATGTGGGCTGAAGCCGTAAACAATGGCAACCCAGTCGCATATCTGACTGAAAGAAAAGCTCAAGTAGCAGATCAATTGCTCCAAATCAGTGACAAAAAAGCCGAAAACAGCACCAGAGCAGTTGTCAAAGGCGCCTATGGCAAACTCCGCCCCTCCGCTAAGACTTACGTCGAAAACGGCATCCCAGATTTAGCCGAAATTATTAATAAACATACCGCGAGCTAATGTTGAATAGGTGGGGATTTCCCGCCAATTGAATACATCTACTCGTTACCAGCAATTCCTGGTAAAACAGCCGTAGGGTGCGTCGCTTGAGAAAAATCCATAAAAAAATATCGACAATCTCATAGCGACGCACCAAACAAACATGATCAGACAAAAACACTTATTTTGTAGCATTACTTTGAAAAACTGGTACAGCGGTTCTCAGAAAGATGAGGTACGTTGTTGGGCTTCAGCCCTCTTAGTTGATAGTTTAGTGGTTATATAAGCTGTCAATCATACCTCATGTTTTGAGAAAGGCTATATTACTTTATTAGATGCCTCAGTACAGAGATTTTCGATTCACAAAATCATCAAAACTGACGCACCATAGCATCTTAAATTGTATTATCCATTGCCAATTACCCATTGATTCGCAGCCAATATTTTCAGAATAGCCTCTCCGGTAATACCCAACCCCAAAAACATTACCAACACCGCGCTAATTGCGGGCATAAATTTGACTGCTGCAATCTGTTTGGGTAGTTTATTAAAATGTTGTTTGGCGTAAACTAAGATTAAGCCGATCGCACTCAGCACCACAGCCAATCCCAAACTAAAGGCTACCACCAGCGTCATCCCCAAACCAACATTGCCCAAAGCCGACGCGCTCAACAGCATCACCAATGCGGAAGGACAAGGCAACAATCCCCCGGAAATGCCCAACACTAACAAGCTTTTCCAAGTAATCGGAGAACCGTCCGATCCGGGTGGCAAATGTGAATGAAGACGGCCGTCTCCATGATGGTGGTAGTGCTGAGATATAGGTGGTTTGACAGGTTTAAATTCTCTTTCCCAAGTTCCCCTACTCAAAAGATTTACTGGTTCCTCAAGGTTCGTAGTAAGGACTTTAGTCCTTGGGTTTTTGCGGACTAAAGTCCTCACTACGAACCTGGTTTTTTCGATGAGGTGATTTAAGTCGATCTTGGTGCGGACTAAAGTCCTCACTACGAACCTGGTTTTGATTCTTTCTGAAAGTAATTTGATGCCGATGATTGCTACTAATAAGCCTGAGATTAAACTGAGCCAAGGATCGAGTTTTTCTGGCTCGATTAAGTTAGAAGCAAATAATGTAATTGCGCCGACAGAAAACACGCCAGCAGTGTGAGTAATTGTGGTTGTTGCTGCTAAAAATACAGCGTGTACTGGAGTAGCCCGCGAACCCACTAAATAAGCGCCGACTATTGTTTTCCCATGTCCGGGGGACATCGCGTGCACGCATCCCCAAGTAAATGCTCCGACTACTGCTAGCACCAAACTCCAACCTGACTCCCAGATTGATTCTTTTCCAGCTAACAAAAATTCTCGGTTTTGTGGCGTAAATACAATGCTTTTGACAGCACCAGCTTCGACAATTGTAGCTTGACAGCTAGCTGTCGGAACTCCGGGCAAAAACAAATTGTATTTAATCCGCAATTTGTTGTTTTTTGAAGTTACGTTAGATTCTGGCCAGGTGTAGTTTAAGATTAAGGTGCTATGGGTATTGGGCTGCTGGATTAAGCTGGCAGTTTTAGCTGCTATTTCTAGGGGTTTGACTGTAACCGATCCGGGAATTTTGCTACTGTTGGTGATGCTAATTTTTTGACCCAAAAACTTTTCTAGTTCTGTTTGATGATTTCTAACTTCTGCCAGTTGTAACTGTCCGTCTCCATTGTCGTCGGCGAATTTTGTTAAGCCTGTGGGAAAGGTTAATGTTATTTCGGTTTGTAAATCGTTTACGATGATTTCGGCTACTGATAAGTCTGACCAGTGCGAGTAAACTGGTTGGGTTGAGTTTGTACAAAATAGTAAGATTGTGAGCGAAAAAAGAATTAAATATTTTCGCGTTCTTTGCCAGTTTTTGTGCATGGTTAGTTCCGATTTTATGTGTTTGTGGCTAATTTCAAAATTCATAACTTCCCAAACCCAATGCTTGACGAGATCGACTATCAAAACTCGGATCGATTTCCTTTGCCTGTTGAAAATAAGCGCGAGATTCCGCATCTTTTCCTAAAGTCTTAGCGATCGCACCAGCCCGATAAAATATCCCTGCATCCCGAATTCCCGATCGCACAATGTCGGCCATCACCCGATCGGCTTTTTGCCATTCCCCAGCACTAGAAAGCGCCCAGGCGTAGATATCCAGCGTTACAGCATCCTTGCGAATTTTCACCTCATCCTGCATTAACAGCAGCGCTTCAGCGACATCCTGCGATCGCCCTTTTTCCAGCAACAAACTCGCCAAATCGCGCCGGTGCCCGAAACCGCCAGAAACCTGTTCCTGTCGCAGCCCAGCTTCTGCTTTGTCGCGCAATTTCGCCGAGGATCTCGCATCTCCCTGCAACTCCTTCACCCTCGCCATACCGCGATCCACCAGGCGATCGAACACCGTCGCAGCCCCGCCAGAATAGGCAGAAACCTTGCTGTAATTAGCCTCTGCTTCCCGATAATTTCCCTGGCGCGTCTCCAAATCCCCCAAATAAATCAGCGCTAGCGGGTATCGCGGAACCAACCGCAACGCTTCCAAAAATAGCGCTTTCGCCTGCACAAACTGCCCGCGACGGGCGTAAAATCGACCCAAGAGCGATCGAACTCGCGCCGATCCAGCAATCTCTCCCGGTTCCTCCGCAGCCATTGCTTGCCGGTAATCCTGCAAAACCTCCGCATCTCGCCCCTGCGACTCTCTCACTAATGCTCTTAATGTGAGAGAGCCTAAGTTAGGAATACGATTAACTAAGGCTTCTGCGGCTATACTTGCATCACTGATTTTTCCGGTGGCTAAGTGAGATGTGATGGAAAGGGCGATCGCATCTTCATTGTCAAAACCCACCTGTTTAGCAAAGCGCAAAGCAGTAGCAAAATCGTGTCTGGCCTCGGCAATTCGAGCTAAAACTAGCAGCGCGCCTTTGTTGTCAAAAGGCAAAAGGGCGATCGATCTTTCGGCCGCTTGTTCGGCCAATAAAAACCAACCACCCTCCCCAGTTACGCGAGCCATTTTCAAATAAGCACTCGCCAAAGCAGCCCGATTCAAACCGCTTTTTGAATCAACAGCCAATCGCTGCTGGTAAAAAGTAATTTCCTGCTGAATAGCTTCCTTTTGATTCGGATTATTCCTCAAAGTTGCTGAGAAATTATAGCGGTAATTAGCATCCAGATTTGCCGGACTTTTGTTAGCAAGTTTTTCTGAGACATCACGCAGATTAGGTAGCAAATTAACTGCGACAATGCCCACTATCGGCAGTCCGATGAGAAGCAACCACCAGAAAAGCTCAGATTTAGGTTTTTGTGATTTATTCGCTGTCATATTGTAGGGTGCGTCATTGTTCGATTTAGCACGAAAAACTACGATTTTATTTGATGACGCACCTGACGAATTGTGCGACTTGCGTCCAAATATCGGCTCGCGCTTGAGCCAAGGTACGTAGTTGCGCTTCAGCGCTCTTGATAAATATTAGGAAAGAGCGCTGAAGCGCAACTACATACCTATGACTATTAACTAATTCGGCAAAGCCAAATAAGGAAAATTCGGTTCTAACGGTTTGTGTCCCTGAGCCGGATTTCCAGGAGTTCCGTTATAAGAAACGTTATCGCCAACCGGAGAACCCACCAAAGCTCCCAAAGTAATATCAATAACATCGTCCAAAAGCAAACGACCTCCGATCAAACTTCCTTGAGAATTTGTCGCACTACCGTAGCCACTCGGCCTTGTAGTATCGATTCGCATAACATCCGGTAAGAAAGCTTTGGCGATCGCATTTGGATCGACATTATCCTTACCATCCAAAAGATCCACAGCATTCAGAGTAGCAACAGCTTCCTGTCGCACCGGAGCAGCAGCAGCGCTCAAATCCAATCTCGGAGAAATAGTATTAAATGCCTCCATCAACTGGGGAGTAAGTACCAAACCCTCATTAATTGCAGGTCTCGCCAAACGCTCGAATTGTTTGAAACCACCAACTCCATCCCTCACAGAAACAGTTGACCAAACATCAAATGTATTCGCCCCAGTTCCTGCTTGTAAAAATGCTTTTGGAACGCGCACCGTAATGGTATTGACGTTATAACCTTTAGCAAAGTCGAGGGCTTTACTCGGTTCCTTGAATCCAACTTTCGGCCCAGTTCCCAAAGCCCCAGCCCGGACTCGGAAATATTGTTCCACATCAAAGAAAAACGGATCTTCCCGCAAACCTGCAAATACAGTTAAGTTAGAACCACCCACAGGTACTGTATTCAAAACAGCATTAGAATTCAGCGGAGTTGTGGCAATTAAACCGCCATTAACAGTTGTCTTAGTAGTGGTCTGGGAGCCTCCGCGCACAACAGTGATCGCTACCGCTTGCATACCTTGATTGTTAGGCGGACTGAAGGCAAACCGCAAGATAATATCGGCGCGTCCGGTCGGTGTAGAATTTACATCACCTACCTGCGTGATGTGAAATTGGTAAAGGGCTGTGGTGCTGAAATAATATTGATAGCGGGCTACAGACCGAGGATTTGAATTCATTGTAAATACTAAATCCCCGTCCGCAGCGCCGGAGTTTTGATCTTTTTCGCGATAGACGTATAAGTCGGTTAAATTGACAGCACGACCTTTGATATCGACTTCGCCGTCGTCATGGTCGGAAGCGGCAATTATCCCGGGAGTTAATACAACAATTAAAGCTGCTTCAATCGCTAATATGATTCGGCGAATTTTCTTGGTGAGTTTCACAGTTAGCACCTATCTTTTACTGAGAGTTTTACAAAAATTAATGGCAAATAACCCACCTTCGCAGGTTTTACTTTTGTCGCAACAGGTTCAACTTGTTAACCTGTCGGGCTTTTGGGAGGTTGCTGAGCCTTCTCGTAATTGGTATACGAAGTTTTGGCTATTTTGGATCTCTGCTGCAAGATTAGGTATGAAAAACTATGCAGAAGTGATAAACTGCAATATAAATCGGATAGATTACAATTCAAAGCATCACAGAATTAACCCGCAAATGCATACTTATGATTGCATCCCCAATTGACTTACAAATATGTTCTATAGTGATATACGCCGAATATTTAATTTTGGATCTGTGCACTCAAAACAAAATTTTTCAGGTACACTGAGATGACAGGGGAAAAGTCAAGCGATGAATCGCTGCTGTTAGTGCAGATTGCCCAGAAAGACCAAGTAGCATTAGCTAAACTGTACGATCGCTACGGTCGTGCAAGTTTCGGTCTCGCTTACAAAATTCTGGGTTCGGTAGAAGAAGCTGAGGAAGTTGTGCTCGATGTTTTTTCCCAAATTTGGCAAAAAGCAGCAACTTACGATCCTAGTCGCTCTCGTGCGGATACTTGGTTGTTTATGCTTACCCGCAGTCGTTCCCTCGATCGCCTCCGAGTGTTGCAGCGAACAGTCCGCACGGCAGACGCTTGTCTGGAAGATGCTAAAATTCCGTCTTCGCGTATTGCAGAACCGATGGAAGATGCAATGATCGAAGAACGCAGCGCCCAAGTGATAGCAGCCCTAGAAAAACTGCCAGCAGAACAGCGAATTGCGATCGAACTAGCCTATTACGAAGGATTGACTTGTGTGGCAATCGCCTCTAAACTCGGTATCCCGACAGGTACTGTTAAAACTAGAATTCGGTTGGGAATTTCTAAGTTGCGCCAAACTTTGAGCGAAGAGTTTTAGATTGTCAAAAAAAACAAAATTTAAATTGTTTAATATCAATCTAAACCTATGGCATCTCCAATCTTCCATCTTTAGTGCAATGGCAAAAACAAATCTAAAATCTAAAATCTAAAATCTAAAATTGATAATGCCGGAGAACAGATGGAAATGATGCCAGACGAGGAGTTTAATATGCTTGCAGCGCTTCAAGCTCTCGATACCATGGATGAGTCAGAACGCAGCGCACTTGCCGAGAAATTGCAAGCATCCCCAGAACTTCAAAGTGAATTAGCGGCCTTTGAAACAGCAATTTCTGCGATCGCCTATACAGCCCCTGCCGTTCCTGTCGCGCCCGATCTCAAAAACCGTTTGTTCCAGCGCCTAGCGGAATTGCCAATGGTTACGCCACCAGCCGAGAACAATCCGCCATCTTTAATTGTGCGATCGCAGAATGTCAAATGGAGACCTTACTCAGTTCCGGGAATCTCGATCGGCAAGCTTTATCTTGACAAAAAAAAGCGCGAAATTACTTGTTTGATGAGGCTGGAACCGGGAGTAACTTTTCCCCTGCACCGACACGCGGATTCGGAGGAAGTATTTGTATTAGAAGGAGACTTAACTGTAGAAGGGGAAGTTTGCTATCAAGGCGATTATATTCGATCGGTTCCCGGTTCCATTCATTCACCAGTTACAGAAGGGGGATGTTTGCTGTTAATCAAATCTTCTACAAATAACGAAAGGCTCGTTTGAATCCATACCTAAATCTATTCTGGGACGGGCATCTTAATAGGAAAAATTGGATTAATATCAAATCCGATTTGATCATCCTGCATTCATCTCTATCTTATCTCTCTGTGCTCTCTGCGATCTCTGCGGTTAAATAATTCCGATACAACCGGAAACGATATAAAGCCGGAACTCCAGGACAAATTAAAAGAAGACGATTAATTAGTCCAATCCTCGGACTTCCTGGTAGAGGTCACTGTCAACTAAGAGGGCGGGCACTCTTGGCACCGCCCCTACAAACTGTCAACTGTCAACTATCAAAGGATAATGCCATGCTAAATTACTGGCGTTTAACTGCTGTGATATCCGCCGTTATTGTACAATTTGTCGCGGTCAAAAGTGCGATCGCCCAAGAACGCGAAGGCTGTTTTCTGGTAAACTCAGCGGGAGAAGTAATTAACTTAAACCAGTTGTGCGCGCCCCAAGAATCGGGAATAAAGCTAACAGGAGACGACGGGAAATTTATCGAAGACTACAAACGCTTAGCAAAAAGCTATTCTCCAGACGCCACAAACGCTTTACTGCAAGGAATTCAAAGTAGCCCCAGTCAAAAAATTGCTGCCGCTAAAAGGATCTGTGTCCAAGCGAAAGCGGGACTTTCTCTGCCGGAAGTTAAATTAAGGGCGATCGGACAAGCTGGTAGTATCGAAAATCCCACGGCTAAAGAAAGTTTTCTTGCCGATGCCGATATTATCACAACTCTTGCAGGCAATCATTATTGTCCAGAATTAGCCAGCAAGTAAGATTGTAAAATATTTAGAGACGCGGCAATCCCGCGTCTCTATTTGCAGTTAAAATATGATTAATATTCCTCTTGTCGCGCCACGACTCAGGAAATTACCCCGCATGAGATGAAACATTTAAAATCAAGTTCCGCTGATTTGCGGGATTTATTCAAAGACAGTATCACCGTTAAATACCTGGCGGAACCGCTAAAATCTGTGCCGGCGGGCGAAGATGCTGCTAAATTGCGATCGTGGATGGAGGCGCGCGATTTTGATGTGCTCGGGATCGAGGAAAACGGTACGGTTTGCGGCTATATAGAACGATCGCACTTAATGACAGGTAAGTGTAGCGACTACCAGCAAATCTTCCATCCGTCACAGTTAATCGCCGCCTCGACTCCATTGATGGAATTGTTACCGCTGTTGCGAGAAAAACCGAGATTGTTTGTCTTGGAAAGCAACCGCATCAACGGGATTGTCACCTGCGGCGATTTGCAAAAAGCGCCGGTACGGATGCTGCTGTTTGGATTGGTGACGCTGCTGGAAATGAATTTATTGCGGATTGTGCGGATCTATTTTCCCCAAGATTCGTGGCAGAAGTTGCTGAAGGGCGATCGCATTGTAGCAGCAAAACACATGTGGGAATTGGGGCGATCGCGAAATGAGGCCATAGACTTGATCGATTACCTGCAATTCTGCGACAAGCGAGATTTAATCCTGACGAATGCCGAAATAGTCGATCGGCTGGGGCTCAAATCCAAACGTTACGGGGAGCGTTTTTTAAAGTCAGCAGAAGCATTGAGAAACAAATTAGCACACGCCCAAGACTTAATCAACGGTTCTTCGTGGCCGGAAGTAATTCTTCTCGCCCAGGAAATAGAAGCACTTTTGCAGCGGTGTGAAGAAATTGAAATTTCTCTATGAAAGAGCGCTGAAGCGCAACAACAAAGGTACGTAGTTGCGCTTCAGCGCTCTTTGCTTATATCTATGAAAAAGCGCTGAAGCGCAACAACAAAGGTACGTAGTTGCGCTTCAGCGCTCTTTGCTTATATCTATGAAAAAGCGCTGAAGCGCAACAACATACAAAGGTTCGATCTAGTTGGTAATTTTCAACTTCCTATTAGTATACTGAGGAACCCACCCTTGAGCAGTGGTGTAATACTGCACAGCTTTCAAGTACAGCAACGGAGTAAGATAAAACCAATGTTCTGTATTAGGAGGCACTTTAATATATTCTTCAGCTTGCAACATTAATTGTACCTGAGAGCCGTTAGGATAGACAAACCCAAAAACACATTCCCCAGCTAAAACATGCAGAACTTCGGCATCTGCGTGAGTGTGAGTGCGATCGCTTTGAGTCATCAGCGGGTAAATCTGTGGCGAACCCGGATGCAGCACTTTTAAGTCGCACCACTGACAGCCGCTGGCGCGCTTGAAGTATTCAAACTCGGTTTTAAATGCTGCGAGAATGTGCTGTTTTTCTGTGACATTGAGAATGTCTTGCAGTAGAATTTTTTTAACCGCAGGATTTTCCTGATTTGGCAGGCGATCGAGCTCAATATTTAAAACAGCCAGTTGGCTGGCGATCGCCTCGATATCGGTATATGTCCTACCGTTTTCTAGTTGCAGAACAGCCATATTACATCACCTATTAATTTCGCTTAGAAGAGAATTTAGTTGCCAGTTTCTATATACTGTTGTTACAGACTAAATTCCTGCTTGTTTTCCATAATAGCCGATCGCTAAAGTTAGATGTTTTTCGTTATATTTTATTAAACATTTACCATACTTTAATTGTCAAATTTTAACTTTTATTTAATAACCTTGAGAGTAGAGAGTTGGGTGCTTGTGGCGCACCTTACAAAACTCAAAACTTTTAAACGAGCATTCCCGCAATACAAGCAGTCATGAAACAAGCCACAGAACCAGCAATCATCGCCCTCACGCCCAACCGAGCCAAATCGCCTTTGCGGGATGGCGCCATCCCACCAATCCCCCCAATTTGAATCCCGATGGAACCAATATTAGAAAAGCCGCACAAAGCATAAGTCGCAATAATTACCGATCGTTCCGAAATCGCCTGTTGCTTCACCAATTCCATCAAATCCAAATAAGCAATAAACTCATTTAAAATCGTCTTCTTCCCCAAAATTACTCCTATTTTTCCACAATCCGCCCAAGGCACGCCCATCAGCCAAGCCACGGGAGCCATCAAATAAGAAAAAATCCATTCCAGCGACAACTGAGGCAAACTAATCAGCCCGCCAAACCAACCCAAAAGTGCATTAAAAAATGCTAACAAACCCAAAAAAGCTATCAGCATTGCCGCCACATTTGCGGCTAACTTCAAACCGTCGCTAGCACCAGAAGCCGCCGCATCCACGGCATTAGCATAAACCTGTTCCACCTTAATTTCTACCTCGCCAGCAGTCAGGGACTTTTCAGTTTCTGGGTACAGCAATTTAGAAATTGCCAAAGCAGCAGGTGCTGACATCACTGAGGCAGCAATTAAATGTTGAGGAGACACGCCAAAAGAAATATAAGCCGCCATAACTCCACCGGCAATTGTCGCAAAACCCCCCGTCATCACAGCGTGCAGTTCCGAGAGAGTCATCGTCGCTACATAGGGTTTAATTAATAGTGGCGCTTCTGTTTGTCCGACAAAAATATTGGCAGCACAGGAAAGAGTTTCTGCACCGGAAGTTTTCATGGTTTTAATCATGCACCAAGCAACTGCCTGCACCACCCGCTGCAAAATCCCGTAGTGATAAAGTAGGGTGATAAACGAAGAGAAAAAGATAATAGTGGGCAGCACTTTAAAAGCGATATAGTGGTCGGTAAATTTATCACCAAATACAAACTTTGCCCCAGCATCAGAAAAATTCAGAAATTGAGTGACTAAATCTCCCAAAAATTTAAATGCCGCCAAACCCGGAGCAGTTTTGAGAATCAAAATTGCAAAAATTAGCTGCAAAGCAATTCCCCACAGTACGGGCGGCCACTTAACAGCCCGTCGATCGACTGAAAAGGCGTAGCACAAACCGACAAAAACCCCTAACCCCAACACAGAAATAAGTCTTTCCATTTCAGTCACATTCCCTTATACTTAAAGATTAAAGCTCAAAATTACGGCGCAGCCTAAATTGCTGCTACTTTTATGCCTCTACCTATAGTTGCTATTATTGGACGCCCCAATGTAGGCAAATCGACGATCGTCAACCGTTTAGCCAACAGCCAAGACGCGATCGTCCACGACGAACCGGGAATTACGCGCGATCGCACGTACAGACCAGCATACTGGGGCGATCGCGAATATCAAGTCGTAGACACCGGCGGGCTAGTATTCGATGACGAGACCGAATTTCTGCCATTAATCCGCGAACAAGCAATGGCGGCGCTTGCAGAAGCCAGTGCGGCCATTTTTGTAGTAGACGGAAAAACCGGACTCACCGGCGGCGACGAATCCATCGCCTCTTGGCTGCGAGTGCAAAAAGTCCCCGTCATTCTCGCCGTCAACAAGTGCGAATCGGAAAATACCGGACTCACCCAAGCAGCAGACTTTTGGACATTGGGACTGGGAGAACCTTACCCCATTTCCGGGATTCACGGTAACGGTACCGGTGAATTGCTAGACCAATTAATGACTTACCTTCCCACAGAAGTAGAGCCAGAAGTAGATGAAATCAAAGTAGCAATTATCGGTCGTCCCAACGTCGGCAAATCGAGTTTGCTAAACGCATTTCTCGGAGAAAACCGCGCCATCGTCAGCCCAATTTCTGGCACAACCCGCGACGCAATTGACACCATAGTAGAACGCAACGGTCAAACCTACCGCCTGATCGACACAGCCGGAATTCGTAAAAAGAAAAACGTCGAATACGGCGCCGAATTTTTCGGAATCAACCGCGCTTTCAAAGCCATCCGCCGGGCAGATGTCATACTGCTAGTAATAGATGCAATTGACGGCGTTACCGACCAAGATCAAAAATTAGCCGATCGCATCAGCCAAGAAGGTCGAGCCTGCATCATCGTCATCAACAAATGGGATGCCATAGAAAAGGACAACGACACCATCTACGAGTACGAAAAAACAGCAAGAACTAAACTGTATTTCCTCGACTGGGCAGAAATGATCTTTGTCAGCGCCATGAGCGGACAGCGAGTTGAAAAAGTGATTGAATTAGTAGACAAAGCCTCCGACGAACACAAGCGTCGCGTTGCTACCGCCGTCATCAACGAAGTCATAGAAGAAGCCACAACCTGGCACTCAGCACCAGTTACCCGCCAAGGAAAACAAGGCAAAATCTATTACGGTACCCAAGTGCGATCGCAACCACCGACAATCGCGCTATTCGTCAACGATCCCAAACGATTCACCGAAAACTACCGCCGCTACATGGAAAGCCAATTCCGCAAACACCTCGGCTTTACAGGTACACCAATGCGGCTGCTGTGGAGAGGCAAAAAAGTTCGCGCCAGCGAAGTCAGCACCACAAACAGAGCACTGCGCGTGAAGTAATTCCAGACTTGAGATTAAAGAAAAAACGCAGTTTAATCATATAAGCAAATTGCGTTTTTTTCTTTTCTCTTCCTTCCTTCTCTTCCTTCGCGTCCTTAGCGTCTTCGCGGTTCAATAAATTGATATTCTTAAAAATCTAAAATCTAAAATCTACAACATGGATTTACTGCGATCGCTTCCTATTGGACTTTATCTAGAACAACCCGTAACTTGGCTGCACCGGTTAGACTCCCGCGTCAAACTAGCCTGGTTGATGACATTTCTAATTGCGCCCATACTCGCCAATCCAGTTTGGCGGTTGATGCTAGTAGTAATGTTAATCGTACTGACACTAAGCGCAGCCATTCCCTTCCGTGTCTGGAAACAGCAAATGGGACTGCTGCTGCTATTCTGCCTTTTAGTATTTTGCCTCAGCGCGATCGCCCCCGACGCACTTCCCTCAGAACATCAGCCCCGCATCCCCGCCGACGAATTAACCTTTTCCCAACAACCCGCAACCCTTCCACCCGCTCAGAATCCCAAACCCTGGTACAAACCTTTTAACTTAGGCTCAAACTCTCCAACCCAAAATCCTCAAGTTCAAACCCAAAATAAACTCCCCCAACCCACAAACTACAGTTACGTTTTATTCAAACAAGGCCCCGTTAAAATCACCCGCAAATCCTTAGATTTAGCTATCAACGTCAGCACCCTATTTTTCACAGTAATTTATAGCACCAACCTCTACCTCCTCACCACAGCCAGCGAAGAAATTACCGCAGCAATCGAAAACTTAATGCAGCCGTTGCGCCTCTTGCGCTGGCCTGTCACCGAAATTGCCCTAACATTAACGTTATCTTTGCGCTTCATTCCCCTAGTATTGGAAGAAATACAAAATTTAGTGCGATCGGTCAGCACTAGAGCGATAAACTGGAAAAAACTTGGATTTCGCCGCGCCGCTCAAGTTTGGTTGATGATCGCCGAGAGGCTGTTAGAAAACTTGCTGTTGCGAGCCGAACAAATAGCTAGCGCGATGAAAGTTCGCGGCTTCACCAGTCCCGATCGACACCGCGTAGAATGGCATCAGTTGCACTTCAAAATCCGAGACTGGATCGCCCTCGGCTGCTTGCTCGCCCTCTGGAGTGCCCGCTTGGCTTGGGGTTGGGACAGTTGAGAATTGGGAATTGGGAATTGGGAATTGGGAATTGGGAATTGGGAATTGGGAATTGGGAATTGGGAATCAATGATTCCACAGTGCTGCTAAAGTAATGGATGCAAATATTTAGAGATCCAAGACCTTGAACATCTATCTTGGGACAGATATAGTATATGTTCCGCGCATTCAAGCTGTATTAGACCGGTTTGGCGATCGCTTCCTGGAAAAAGTTTACACCCCGGCCGAACAAAGAGACTGCGGACAACTAAATTCTCAAGACAGCAGCATTAAAGGTAAAATGAACCGAGTTTCCTGCAACCAACTAGCGGGGCGATGGGCAGCAAAGGAAGCTGTTGTCAAAGCTCTAGGCACGGGATGGCGGGGAATACGGTATGCTGATGTCGAAATTCAGCGCTCCGAAAACGGTGCTCCTAACGTGCAACTGCACGGAACCGCCGCAGCACAAGCCTCTGTTTGGGGAAATTGTCAGTGGCAGTTGAGCCTCAGTCACGATGGAGACTATAGCATGGCTACCGCGATCGCCCTTTGCACCCCGCGATCGAGCGAAACTCAAATCTAAAATCTAAATCTTTAATCTAATATCGATCGATTGTGAGAGTGAATGACTACCGAAACCTACCTGAATCATCCAAACTTTGGCCTCCTCTTCAGGGTATCCCAGGTTGAAGACAGCCAAGAATTATTTACCACCCTATACGCCCAGCGCCTATTTTTCTTAGTAACCAACGGCCCTGGCGGCCTCAGATTCGATCCTATCAGTCGCTCCGACGCTCGCCTCATGGTCGAAATTCGCCTGCGAACCCTCCGTCGCAGCGGTCAATATCAGGAGTACGACCAATTGCAGGTCATTCACCAGCGCACCTTTCAATAGCCAAAATCGGTAATTGGTAATCGGTAATTGGTAATCGGTAATCGGTAATCGGTAATTGGTAATTGGTAATTGGTAATTGGTAACTTGGTAATTGATATCTGTCTTAATTGTCCTGCCCTACTGTCAAGAGCGTTGAGTACCCATGACCATTGCCTCTCGAATTAACAGCATTCGCCAACACTTGCCAGAATCAGTGCGGTTAATTGCCGTTACCAAACAGGTACCGACTGATGCTATCCGCCAAGCCTACGACGCGGGCATCCGAGATTTTGGCGAGAGCAAGGTTCAAGAGACTGCCGAAAAACAAAGCCAACTGCAAGATTTGCCGGATATCAACTGGCACTTGATCGGCCACTTGCAAGCCAACAAAGCAGCAAAGGCCCTAGAGCATTTCCAGTGGATTCACTCTATCGACAACTTAAAACTGGCTCAGAGGCTTTCGCGCATAGCTGGCGAAATGTCCTGCTCCCCGCAAGTCTGCCTGCAAGTGAAAATATTGCCAGATCCCGACAAATACGGGTGGAGCGTCCCCGAACTGCTTGCCGACCTCTGTGAACTCAATAAATGTCAGCATATCAAAATTCAAGGTTTGATGACAATACCTCCGGTGGGATTAGATGACTCGCAAATCCTAGAATTGTTTAACAGCACCCGCGAACTTGCTGACAAAATCCAGCAGCAAAATTTGCCAAACATTCAAATGCAGCAGCTCTCCATGGGGATGTCGGGAGATTATCATTTGGCAATTCAAGCAGGTGCTACTATGGTACGGCTAGGACAAACCTTATTTGGCTCTAGGAGGGGATAAATTGTTCAAATCTTCTGATAAGCACAACTTAGGTTAAATATAGAGGTTAACTTACAGGGCGAAATAGTTACCTAAACTTAATCAAAGCTTACTGGAAAAGATAAGTCTAGAATTGATATATAGCGGTTCTCAGAAAGATGAGGTACGTTGTTGGGCTTGGGCCCTCTTGGTTTCAGTGGTTATATAACCTGTCAGTCATACCTCACCTTTTTGAGAA
>NZ_JAEQCE010000086.1:5085-28087 GCF_020738665.1 Microcoleus sp. PH2017_08_TRC_O_A | reverse complement strand
ATTTACACATATTTGTGGGATGGGCGTCCCGCCCGTCTTTTCTGGACGGGCGGGACGCCCATCCCACAATAATTAAAATTGTAAGTTATTTAATTCGCGATCCTTAGTAATGGTTGAAATTGCCGACGAATAAGATATAAGATGTTGTATCATTCTTAATAAGTCTTTTAGCAACAGGCAAGATGCCTGTTCCACAAAAAAATTCACTCTTTGTGGAACAGGCATCTTGCCTGTTCAGAGAAAAGCAGATTTGATATGATGCTAATTTTGGCGTACTATCCACACTAAAAATCCCAATATTCGATCGACGGGAGGTAGGGGATAGTCGCTAAGATCGATCGTCACTATTTGCCCTTCTAGCTTGAGAAACCGCCAAGCTGTGCCGCTGGAAACGCTACCGTAGATGGCTGAGATCGATCGCCCTTTCGCTTCATTAAACCTCTGGGCCGCCACCATTTCCGCAATACACTGCCCCAAACCTACTTTCAAATCTCCTTTTTTAGCTTCTACCATCACAATGGCTGGGGCTTCAATGTCTAATTGTTCGGGGGAACGACTGATCAGAAAATCGCAGACTCCTGTAAGTCCAACAGCAGCATCGACATTGAATTCCTCACCCGAAAACACGCTGATTTGTTGGTTGAGAATCCTGCGAACTTCCAGCAAGACAGGGTTGATAATGGCTTCAGAACGGGCTTTTTCGGTGCTGGTGGCGATCGCCCAAGGCAAATTTGTCTCCAGCATGGTCTGCAAGGCTGTTGCAGGTGCGATCGGCTCAATTTCCGGCAAAAATCTGATTCCTTCCACTACTGTGAGATTGAAGGCTTCTTTAACTTTGCCGATCGTTGTAAATTGACTGTAAGACATAAGAGTTTATGTTTTGATTTCTGCTTTTTACTTAGAAAATCCGGCGGTTGAAACCGCGTCTACACAAACGATGTCCGCCTCCGCGGACTGAAGACAAAAACGTAATTTTTATCGCATTTTTACCGTCCATTCTTCAACCCGCGGAGGCGGGTTTTGCCTGTATAGACGCGGTTTCAACCGCCGGGTCTTCTTCAACCCGCCGACACGAATTTTCTATCACACTCGCTGCAACTTCGCCGTCCTCGGATCGATGATTTTCCGCCCCAAACCTGTAAACTTAATTGCCAGATTAGTTTTATCGCCCACTCCCAAAACGTGGGTAATTTCTCCGACTCCAAAAGCATGATGAAAAACTCGTTCCCCAGCTTTCCACTCTGATGGAGAACTCCCAGAATGGGCTGCTGAATTATTAGTTTTTCCCTGGGATCCAGCCGTTTTACCAGTCTTAGTTTTCTTCGTAGTTCCAGCCAACAAATGTGTTGGCAATTCTCCCAAAAATAGCGAAGGCGTGCAGTGTTCGCGGTATCCTCCCCAGAGGCGGCGTTCGCGAGTGTGAGTGAGAAATAGCAATTCCTGGGCGCGAGTGATGCCGACGTAGCACAAACGGCGTTCTTCTTCGATCGCCTTTGGGTCATCTAAACTGCGGAAATTGGGAAATAAACCCTGTTCCATTCCGACGAGAAAGACTACGGGAAATTCTAACCCTTTGGCTGAGTGCAGCGTCATCAGCGATACGCGGGAATCGTCTTCTTTCAAGTCATCTAAATCGGATGCTAAAGATGCTTTTGCTAAAAATGATGTGAGGGTCGGTTCTTCGTTTTGTTCTTCAAATTGGATCACCGCATTGTACAATTCTCGAACGTTTTCGATCCGATTTTCGGCTTCTTCGGTTCCTTGGTTTTTCAAATCGTCAATGTAACCGGAATCTTCGATAATTCCTTGGACAATTTGTGACGCGGACGTAGTTTCAAGTTTTTGTTGCCAATTACCGATCATTTGGGCAAACTTAACGATCGCTTTTGCCGATCGCCCTGCGAGAGTATTTACAGAAGACTCATCGCTGAGGATTTCCCACAACGGTATCCCCAACTGGGTTGCAGCCTCTTCGATTTTACCAAATGTGGTGTCGCCAATGCCGCGGCGGGGAGTGTTGATGATGCGTTTGAGGCTGACGCTATCGTCGGGATTGGCGATCGTTCGCAGGTATGCTAAGATATCTTTGATTTCTTTGCGATCGTAAAACTTCAGACCGCCGACAATATTGTAGGGAATATCTAAGTACATTAACGCTTCTTCAAAGGAGCGAGATTGAGCGTTTGTGCGGTAGAGAATTGCAAAGTTGCTACCGTGTTCGTATTCGGAGTTTTGGCGCTTCAGCGTTTGAATTTGACCAGCTACAAATTGCGCTTCATCTATTTCGTTGTCAGCGCGCCACACCACAACCGGAGCTCCGGGTTCGCGAGTCGGGCGCAGAACCTTATCAATGCGTTCGGTATTGTGTTCTATCAAGTGGTTGGCGAGTTCGAGGATGTTTTCGCGCGATCGATAATTCTCCTCTAATTTTACCATTGTCTGAGTCTTCTCGTCCGACAAACCATCGCCAAAATCTTCTTGAAATTCCAGCAAGATAGTATAATCTGCCATCCGAAAACTGTAAATTGATTGATCGACATCACCCACGACAAAGATTGAGCGATTTTGCCATTTATCAAACTGTTTCGGGTCAACGTTATTCGTGACTAACATCCGAATCAAATCGTATTGAGTGCGGTTAGTATCTTGGTATTCGTCTACTAAAATATGGCAAAACTTTCTATGCCAATAATTTAATACTTGCTCATTTTGGGATAATAGTTTAACTGGAACGAGAATTAAATCGTCAAAATCTAAGCCGTTGTTAGCTGCTAAAGCATCTTGGTAGCGACTGTAAACATCGGCAATTACGCGCCCTCTGTAATCCGGTTCGGCGGCGAGGAATTCTTGAGGTGACCAACCTTTATTTTTAGCATTGCTGATGACGTAGCGAACTTTGCGCGGGTCAAATTTCTTATCATCGAGGTTGAGGACTTTGGTAACGATTTGTTTGACGAGAGTTTGAGCATCTGACTCGTCAAAAATCGAAAAATTCTTCTTCCACTGGCGGCCTTTTTCGTCTTGATATTTCTCAATGTCGTAGCGGAGAATTCGGCCGCACAGAGAGTGGAAAGTCCCCATCCAAATCTGTTTGGTAATTCTGTGGTAAATTTGCGATCGCAATTTCGTCTGTATTTCCGGCGCTAAATCTGCCAAAGGTTTGCCATATTCCGCTTCAGCTTGCTGAGTCGCCAGCAATTTCTCAATTCTTTCTTTCATCTCCCTAGCGGCTTTATTGGTAAATGTCACCGCTAGAATATTTTCAGGATCGACTCGGTTGGTGCGAACTAAGTTAGCTACGCGGTAAGTTAGAGCCCGGGTTTTCCCGGAACCGGCGCCTGCTACTACTAACAGCGGCCCGTTGTAATGGACGACTGCTTGGCGCTGGGATGGGTTGAGGTGGCTGAGGTGATCGGTAGTTTGAGTCATAGTTGGATAGTTAGTTCTGGGATTTTTTTAAGGGATAAATAATACTTAGTGTTTGATACGGGGAGTTTTTTTAAGGTCAGGCGCGATCGCCCTACAATATAATATCATGAATATCGGACGCACGGTTGAAACCGCGCCTACACAAACGATGTCCGCCATAAGACGGCGGTTGAAACCGCGTCTACACAAACCATGTCCGCCTTCGCGGACTGAATAAAATAAGATAATTTTCACTGCTTATTCTTCAACCCCTCTGAGCTCGGGTTTTGTCTGTATAGCCGCGGTTTCAACCGCCGGGTATTCTAACGTTTCAATATTTGTTTCAGCAAAATAGCAGCTAATATTCCCAAGCTAATCCAGATGGCAATAATTACAGCAGTGGCTGTCCTATTTATCGGTTTTCCTCGCTCTATTTCCGCGGCTGCTTTTTCCCGACACTCGGCTAAAACTTGTGGCGGAATCATCTTGATTACCAACCAAATTCCTAATGGTACAATTATTAAATCGTCCAAGTAGCCGAGAATTGGGATGAAGTCGGGAATTAAGTCGATCGGGCTAAAAGCATACGCAACTGTAACACCTGCTAAAACTCTGGCGTACCAAGGTACTCTTTGGTCTGTACTGGCTAAATAAACAGCGTAAGTCTCTTTTTTGAGTTGGCGGGCAGCTTGTTTTAAGGATTGCATATAAAAAATAATGACTGATGACTAATAACCAATGATTAATGACTAATGACCAAGGGTGCATCTGGGTTTTGAAGAGGGCGAAGCATGACCGCATATAAGTTATTAGTTATAATTTCATATTCACTGCGGTCATGCTTCGCCCCTACAGATATATTTGCCAAACCCAGATGCACCAATGACTAATGACTAATGACTAATGACTAAAATTTTTAGTTGCTAAAAACGTAACAGGCTGAATCTTTAGCAATTCCAGTGCGAAGGTCAAGTATATCATCTGTTGTATGTGAGGAGCATCGAGTTTATGAATTCAAATTTGCAACGCAATACTAGAATCAATTTCCGCAGTCTGCTAACAGCGTTATGTTTAACCTTAACTCTCGTTAGTTTTGTGAGATTAGATCCGGTACAGGCTCAAGAACAGCGGATCAGAACGCTAACGGTTACTGGGCGAGGTGTGGAAGCGATTCCGACAACTCAAACTTTCGTGTATTTGGGGGTTGAGGTGCAGGGAAAAACGGCGGCCGAGGTGCAGCAGGAAGCGGCAAAGCGATCGTCCGCTGTGGTAGAATTGCTGCGATCGCGCCAAGTGGAAAAACTCGAAACCGCCGGTATCACCCTCAACCCGAATTACAGCTACGAAAACAACCAACAGCGCTTAATAGGGTATACTGCTACGAATACCGTTAGTTTTCGCATCAATACTCAATCTGCCGGCACTTTGCTAGACGATGCAGTGAGCGCCGGAGCAACCCGAATTCAAGGTGTGAGTTTTGTAGCTACTGAAAGTGCGATCGCCCAAGCTCAAAAACAAGCACTCAAAAAAGCAACTCAAGACGCTCAATCGCAAGCAGATGCAGTCTTAAACGCGCTCAACTTCAAGCGGGGAGAAATTCTCAGCATTCAAGTCAACGGTGCTTCCGCACCGCCTCCTGTGTACCAGAATTTTGGTGGTGTTCGTGCTGCTGGTGATATTGCTCTTCCAACACCGGTGATAGGAGGGGAACAGCAGGTAAATGCTTCTGTGACTTTGCAAATTAGCTATTGATGTTGTGCAGTGCGAGCGTCCCCGCTCGCGTTCAGAATAACCCCCCGCTCGCGTTCAGAATAACCCCCCGCTCGCGTTCAGAATAATCCCTCGTAAGGGTTCAGAATAATTGCTCGCACTCTCGCGATCGATCGCGATTGGGAACGCTCGCACTCGGCTATAATTCCGATATCATCGGCTTTGATTTCAAGCCGACACAGTTAGGAAGTTATTAATAGCTGAAACCATTGCTTTCCTTCTTCCTTCTTCCTTCTTCCTTCTTCCTTCTTCCTTCTTCTATAAAATTAAATAGGAAGTTCGATCGCAAATTCAGTACCTTTCCCGGCGATAGACTTGCAGAACAATTGACCGCCGTGCTTATCACTCACAATCTGCTTAGCGATCGACAATCCCAGCCCCGTGCCCTTACCAACCGCTTTCGTGGTAAACAAAGGTTCAAACAAATGTTGTTGAATCTCCTCCGTCATTCCCAACCCGTTATCCGCAATTCGGACGATCGCACTTTCGCGCAAAACTTCCGTACTAATCGTAATATTCAGAGGACGCTGGTCTTTTTCCCAAGCCTCTTCCACAGCATCAATCGCATTTGCCAGCAAATTCATAAACACTTGGTTCATCGGGCCGGGATAGCATTTAATTAGGGGCAATTCACCGTAGTTTTGGATAACTTCAATGGCGGGGCGACATCCTTGATCCTTGAGTCGGTGTTTTAACAGCAACAGCGTACTATCTAGAGTTTGGTGCAGCTCAATCGCGCTCACAGTATCTCCATCCGAACGAGCAAAGTTTCGCAGCGACAGCGAAATATCTTTAATGCGCTCAGTGCCTACTTCCATGGAATCTAACAAGTGAGAAAAATCCTCGATCACAAACTCCAAATCTATGTCTTCAATCTTGCTAGCGATATCTGATGGAGGTTCAGGATAATATTTTTGATAAAGGCTAAGAAGTTCTGTAATCTCAGTAAGATATTCCTTTGCAGGCGCAATGTTGCTGACCATAAAACTCAGCGGGTTGTTAATTTCATGGGCGACTCCCGCCACGAGTTGTCCCAGGGCGGACAGTTTTTCTTGCTGCACTACCTTGACTTGGGCTTTTTGTAAAGCGCAAGTGCGTTCTGTAACTTGCTGTTCCAGATTGTCGGTCAACTCTTTGAGCCGCCAGTGAATGTTAACTCTCGCAATTACTTCGTCTTGTTCAAAAGGTTTTGTGATGTAATCCACCGCACCTAATGACAATCCTTTCATCTTACTTTCGGCATCTGCTAAAGCAGTCATAAAAATGACTGGAATTGCCTTTGTTAGCTGGTTCTCTTTAATTCGGCGACAGGTTTCAAAGCCGTCGATTCCCGGCATTTGCACATCTAGCAAAATTAGTTCTGGAAAAAAGTTTTTTGCCGGATTGACCGGACATTTTTCTAGCATAACGAGCGCCGATTCTCCGTCCACGGCTACCCGCACTTTGTAGCCTGCTGTTTTTAAGGCTTGCGACAGCACAGACAAATTGGTGGCACTGTCATCTACTATCAAAATAAATTTTTTATCAGACTCAAGCATGATTTTCCCCCTTAAACTTTTGATAAATGTTCTTGAATCAATGCCCGCAGCTCTTTGACTTGAAAACCTTCTGCCAAAACGAGTATTTTTTGGGCAAAAATCGCGTGTTCTGGATTCGCTGTTTGGATTTCCTCGGCAATCTCGATTACCGCATCTAAATCGCCAGATTGAGCTTGTTCATCTAATAACTGTAAAATCTCGATCGCCGGAATCTGCATTTCATTTGGCATCGCATTTTGCGCTTTTTTACGCGCAGTTACTGTGTCGTCATATACCCAGTCCAATTGCAAATATTTTTGAAGTAAGCCTAGCAATACATCTGCTTGTACTGGTTTTGGCAAAAAATCATTTCCGCCTGCATCCAGGCTCTTTTGGCGATCGATCTCAAACACGCTTGCAGACGACACTAGCACGATCGCATCTCGCAGTTGAGGATGAGTGCGGATTTGGTGCAAAAACTCGAATCCGTCCATCACCGGCATCGCTAAATCGGTGAGGATTAAATCGGGTTTGGTGGCTAAAGCGATATCGAGTCCTTCCTTACCATCAGCCGCTTCAATCATCTTAAAGCCGATCGGTTCTAGCAAGTTCACCAGCACAGCCCGATTTTCCCACCTGTCATCCACCACCAGAATTTTGCGTTTTTCACCCAAGTAACCCAAAACAGCGCCCTGTTCGACGATTCTCGAACTATCAGCCCAATTTTGCGCCTCCGGGAGTGACACTTCAAAGGAAAAAATACTGCCAACTCCTGCACGACTGTCGATCGCAATTTCACTCTGCATTAAGCCCACAATCTTTTGACTGATCCCAAGTCCCAATCCAGTACCTTCCGATTGTTTTTTCACATCACCTACTTGCTCAAAAGGCAAGAATATTTTCTTAACTTGTACTGCGGTCATTCCCGGGCCTGTATCTTCAACTGTAAAGCGAATTTTATATATTTTTTGATTTAAATTTAACTGAGAACTTGAATCGGAAAACTCAGCATCTTTAATCACATCAACCTGAAAAACCACTCCGCCTTTTTCCGTAAACTTAGTTGCATTTCCCAGCAAATTTAGCAGCACTTGGCGCAAACGTTTTTCATCACCGCAAACCCCTGTCGGGAGTTGCGAATCAATCTGCAAATCAAAGGTAATTGCCTTTTCCTGGGCGCGAATCATGCAGATTTCCGCAACACCTTGGATGAATGAAGGTAGGTGAAAAGCTGTGGGATGCAATTCGAGTTTCCGGGCTTCAATTTTCGACAAATCCAAGACATCATTAATCAGCGTTAGCAGGTGCGAACCGCACTGATAAATGATATCAACACCGCTGCGTCCTTTTTGCGTCATCGGTTCGCTGCGCTGGAGAATTTGTGCGTAGCCTAAAATGCCGTTGAGGGGAGTTCGCAATTCGTGGCTCATGTTAGCCAAAAATTCGCTTTTGGCGCGGTTGGCGCCGTCTGCCATTTCTTTGGCAATTTTGAGTTCTACGGTGCGTTCTTCGACGCGATGTTCGAGTTCGAGGTTGGTATTTTCTAGGGCTGTAAAAGAGTCGCGCAGTTGCTGCGCCATGTCGTTGAAGGATTCCGAAAGCACGCCCAGTTCATTCTTACCGGAGACTTCCACAGTGCGATCGAACTTCCCAGAGGCGAAATCCTGTGATGCTTGGCTCAATAGTGCGATCGGCCCAGCAATCAGGCGGGAAGTGTAAAAACCCACAACCGTAGCCACAATTAAGGCGCCGATACAAAATAGAATCGTAGTGCGAGTATTAGCATTAATTTGCCCCATGAAATCCGATTCAGGAACCGCCACAACTACCAACCAATCCAATCCCCACTCATCTTTCCAGGGTAAAATTTGGACAAACTGGTGTTCTTTATTCAGCAAGAAATCAAGCTGTTGATTATCTTTAATCTTGTTGAGATCGCCAAAATGCTTAACTAAATATTGAGATGTCGATCGGATCAGCACATCGCTACTTTCTGATGCGTTTAACCGTTTAGGCTTGCCATCAATCAATTTAAAAGGTTGCTCGGTGCTGGAACTCGCAACAATTAGCCCGCTGCGTTCCAAAATAAACGTTTTGCCCGATTTACTGACTTTCAATTTACGCAAAAAATCGCTAATTTCCGAAAGACGCTGGTCGATGACTATGACACCAATTAGTTGATTGTTCTTGTCATAAATCGGTCTGTTTGCAGAAACAGACAGAGGATAAGGCGTGGTTGTCCACTGATATAAAACCCATGTCTGTTTTCCAGCTTTAACCGTGTTTGAGTACCACGGTTCTTTCTCGAACTCAAAATTTTTAAATATCTCAGCAAGCTTAGTGGGATTGCCCTGACTATCTGTATTGTAAAAGTAATGATCTCGATTGCCACGTTGCTTTGGATTGCTGATGCCAGAAATAATATTTTGATCTGTTTGATATCCAGCACCCGCATACTCGCCTCCTGGAGCGCCAAAGCTGATGTAGCCGACATTAAACAATTGCATCTGTTTCCAGAAAAAACGAGCCATATTATCTAAATCTTTGGGATCGAGCAATCCCACATCGAAGGCATCACCATTAACTTGAGCAAGGTGGCGTGCTGTGTCGAGTTGGCTGTCCAGATGCTGGTCAATGCGGCTGCTGACTTCAGTCCGCAGTTGAGATGCCAAATCGTTGACTGCTTTCTGTCCGTTGCGAAAAGATAAGTAGCCAACAATGCCGACCGCCCCCATGATTTGTAACACGAAGGGGACAATCAAAACAGCTCGCAGCGGGGCGCTACCTATGAGTTTGTTAAAGATTGAAGCCTGGGATGATGGCATATGACAATTCGCTATTGCAGCGATGCGGATATTCTTTTTGCTCGACTACACTTAGGCAAGCTGTTTTTTTATAGACATCGATCGGGCGATCGCCTTTATTTGAGTATCACCTAATTTGTGGTTATGTATCGATATTAACCCAAAAATGGTTTAAGCTAATATTTTTCACAATGAATTTAATACCTCGCCCGCACAGCAGCACTTCTAGAAGTTTCTCTAAGTTCCTCGGAGAAACGAGGTTAATGAGGTAAGGGCGTTGTTGAGGTGTTGTTCGCACTGTCCTGGTAAATAAATATCAGGGGATTCTCGTAGGAGTTGTGCCTAATTTATACTTGAAGTTTGGTGGCAAATACTTAAGTACATAGAATCGGATAAGTGCGATCGAGAGTTGTTTGGGCGATCGCATATTTAAAGTAAAATAAAAGAGAAAGTCCGTGCAGAGTGCCTCCTCTTTTTGAGCGCCACACCTAGGGATTAGGACATCTGAGTTTCAAAAAGTCTGCTTTGATCCAACCTTTGTACTCACTTGCTCTCAATCTTGTCGTCAAATACCAGACATTTCCTTCACTATCTTTGCGACTGAGTGGAGATACGACAGCACTTTTATTTTGGTCATCATTAGCGACAATGACTAGATTTCCTACCGATACAGTGCCTACAACGCTAAAAATGCTTCCCGCACCCGATCTGATATTAACTTGTGAGCCAATATCTTCACCTACAATATCGGCAACGCAGCTTTTGTCTGTGATAGATTGAGCGCTGACGCTTTTAGTGATTTGTGGAGCGAAGATAGTGAGAGTGGCGATTTCTACAAATACGAAAACGCAAATTTTTACAGGTTTCATGAGTTGAAGATGAGCGACAATCAGAGCTTGCTTGAGTGCATCGTGGTAGATATCTTGAACTGGCATCGCGAGGCGAGGTAATTTGATATTCTACATTTTAGCTCAAGTGCGATCGCCCGGGAGCTGCATCCCAAGCGCGATCGCACGCATATCCAATCCGGTACCTCACTGCCACAAACGAGCGTTCCTCATAATGGAATAGACATTATCTGATTGACCCACTCCTCGGCGTTAGAAGCTTCCCAGACTAAGATGAGTGCATCAATAGCCTCGCTAATTGGGAGATTTTGAGAAATAATCAGAACTCCTGAACTGTTTTGCGACAGTATGAACTCACCAAACTCGATCGGCATAGTCTTGCGATCGTGCGTTACAAGAACTCTGCCATCTCGCGCTGTAATTGCCAAAACTTCCTCGTCTTTCTTGCCTTCAAATCCTGCTGCGTTGGCTGACTTAAAATCTATATCTGCTTCTCTGCGGATGGTGCCAGCTACAATTGCTTGCTTTAGATCGGCATCTGCCTGAAATCGAACTTTCATCATAATGCGCCTTTTTTCCGATTTTGAGCAGTTATCAATTGTTGGTACAGAAGTGGACTTTTTTGTCTCAAAGACTGTTGCAATTCCTTAAATTCTGCTTCACCTTCTTCTAAGTACGCATCAACGATTTCTCGGTTGGCAAGATAAAAGGCGATCGCACCATAAACCTGTTCTAGCGAAAGAAGTGGAAAATTTTGGGCAATGCTTTCGGGTGCTTCTCCATTCAAGAAGGAATAAACGACTGAATCGAAGGAAATGCGAGTTCCTTGAATCCAATACCCTCCGTTGCGTTGTTCGATATACTGCTTTGTTGGACTGATGGCTAGTGTCATAGGGATCATCGCTGCTTTTTATCTAGATTTTAAACGAATTAGATGAGATAGTTAGATTGGCGATCGCCTTTCTTAAGCGATCGCAAACTCTGTATATTGCCGTAAATGCGGTGGATGAAACGCCAAAACAATCTCTTCCCGCGAAACCCCAGCCTGCAAAAAATCTGTCACCACCCCATCTTCTGTCCAATCCTCCTCAATCCAAATTTTGCCATCCCGCAATCGCACGTGAATAGTATTGACCTTAATCCGTTCTTCCCCCTGCCAACCCATTACCATCAATAAATAATTGTCGTGTTCCTCGTCAAAAACCAGCACATTTTCTAGCTTTGAATTGGTCGATTTTGACCCCAATTCGTAATATTCAGTTAAAATTTTCCGAATCAAATGACGATAATACTCTAATTTATCCATCGCTCAATTACCTCCTCTTCAGTGTCAAAAGTTAGCAATTTCACCCGATTAGTTTCAACAATTAATTGGGCGAGTTTCTTTTGAAAACCATCCTTATAAACCCTAGTTGCGACCGCTAAATACAATTCGTACTCAGATTTTTGGGCTTGTAAAACATTACGATAAATGATATATTGACCAACTGCATTTTCTAGATCGTTGATGAAAGAGCGGCCTAAAAAACTCTTCACCTCAACAATAATTTTTCGTCCTTGCTGTTCTGCTGCTATCGACTTTTCGGCGGCAATATCAGGATAAAGTTTATCACCACCATATTCCAGCATATAGTTTTCGGCTACAATCAACCAGCCATCTTTAATCAGCGCTTGCTTGACGGCATCATGGTAGATATCTTTAGCTGGCATCGCGAATTCAGTAATTTGATATTTCAAATCTTAACTCAACCGATCGCACATCCCATCCCCACAGCCCGCCAACATCCAAACCGCTGACAGCAAAATTTACTAACTGGCATCCCCCCAGCAAACCCAGCAAATGCAATTACTGCCGGATCGGATCTCGAAGTACCCGAGATCGACTACAGTAAACACAAAATATTATTGGCGGTGATTTGAGTGATTGAGACTTTAGCAACAGGAATCGCAGCAGCCGGTTCGCTGCTGGCATTGGGCGGATTGGGCCTAGAGTTGAACTATCGCCGGACTGGGAGTGCAAATAAACTAGAACTTACAGCCGGAGAATGGCACTTAGCCATAAACGAACCCAACCGCTATCTTTTGGTTGGCGAAATGGAATTCCGCAATCTGACACAGCGGTTCGAGATTATGTTGCCAGATGTGCGGGCACAGGTGAAACTGCTGTCAGACGGAAGTTTAGACGGCGTGACTTCCCAGACAAAAGTCATTCCTGGTCACGAAGACGCAGAAGCAAGAGCAGACGATTACTGGTTCGGCTATATTGTTAAAGCCCAAAAAAACACGAAAATTAAAGTTTCCGTAGACATTCAAGGGCAAGATTTAAACAAATTGCAGTCAGCTTGGGTGCAAATACATTTCATCACCTACGGCCCAAGCGGGCGCATCCCCAGAGTCCGCAACGTAGTAGTCCCGCTGCAATTTCCCAACTCGGACACCGTACCCACAGCCCGCAATGTCGGCGTTGCAGAAGTCTTCCCAATTCGCACCCACATCCTCGCCGAACTCGACAATCCCGTCGAAATTGTCAAGCGTTACGTGTTACCGCGCGCCAACAAAGGTGATATTGTCGCCCTCGCCGAAACTCCCTTAGCCTTGATGCAGGGACGCTACCGCCATCCCAGTGAAGTCAAACCCGGATGGGTAGCCAAGCGAGTCTGCTTGTTTTTCTTGCCGATGTCGAGTTTGGCCACCGCTTGCGGAATGCAGACATTGGTTGATGTAGTTGGGCCTTGGCGTGTAGTGGCCGCATTTGCGATCGGCTCTATAGCTAAAATATTCGGTAAACCGGGAGTCTTTTACCAACTTGCAGGGGAACAAGCCAGACTGATTGACGATGTTACGGGAACTTTGCCTCCCTTCGACCAATTTATCGTGCTTGGCCCGGACAATCCCCAGCAAGTTGTAGAGGAAATTCAACGAGAAACTGGACTTGCGGCGGCGATCGTAGACGCTAATGACTTAAAAGCAGTTAAGATATTAGCAGCGACCTCCGATTTATCGGTAACATTTTTAGAGCAAGCGTTACGCAGCAACCCCGCCGGGAATGCTGACGAGCGAACACCGGTTGTGTTAATTCGACCTCTACCACAGAAATCTTGAGTTGAAGACTGAAAATTAAAAAATCAAACTAATGATTTGAAATTTTTAATTTTAGATCGATCGAGAAAGGGTGAAGAATTAAAAGTTATAAGTTGAGAACTCAAAACTTCCGTAACTCTTCCCCTTTCTTAAAGATATTTGATTTTTTAATTTTCTTGTCCAGTTTCGTGCTATTACGGTTCTCAACTTTCGTGAGTGACTCGCCAACCAAAGCCTGTCAAGTTAAAGCTAAAAGCCTTTGTATATGTTGTTTACCGCTGAGGCCAGATCCCCCTAAATCCCCCTTAAGAAGGGGGACTTTGAGAATGCTCCTGTCCCCCCCTTCTTAAGGGGGGCTAGGGGGGATCTGGCCTCAGCGGTAAACAGAAGACCAGCAGTACGTTTGACATTAAGTTGACATCAATAACCAATAACCAATAACCAATAACCACTAACCAATAACCAATAACCAATAACAAATAACAAATAACAAATAACCACTAACCACTTGAGAATTTCTATATGACTTCATTTCCCTCCCAAAACCAAAACCAGGTTGTGATTCGCCCGTTTCAGTACCGCGACATCGAGGCGATGGAACAATTGTGCGTGGAAACAGCCGAACAACCAGAAAAACGCAAGGGCGCAAGCTGCGACTTGGTACTAGGTAAAAAGTTTCAGCAGATTCGTCGCTGGTACGGGCTGCTAAAGCTGTTTAGCTTGTTTCCCAACCCTGGTCAGTCGCTGTTTCGAGCCCATGTTGCCGAAGAAGAGGGGACAGTTAAGGGCATAATTCAGATTTCTCCTTTCAACCGCACCCGCAGCACTTGGCGGATCGATCGCGTCGGGGTAGACCCAGAAGCCCGCAGCAAAGGCATTGGTTCGATGCTGATGCGGTACTGCTTCGAGGCAGTCTGGGAGGCACGCACCTGGCTGCTGGAGGTGAATGTCGGCGATAAAACTTCCCTGGCCTTGTACCGCCAGAACGGGTTTCAGCCGTTGGCCCAGATGACTTATTGGTCGATCGCCCCGGAACGCCTCCAAGAAATGGCCTCCGCGACGCCAGATTTGCCCAACCTGCTGCCCGTAAGCAACGCTGACGCTCAATTTTTATATCAACTCGATACCGCGTCTATGCCGCCGTTAGTACGTCAAGTATTCGATCGGCACATTCAAGACTTCAAAACCAGTTTCTTCGGCGCCTTATTTGAAGGTGTCAAACAGTGGCTGAGCAAAACAGAGGTAGTCAGCGCCTACGTATTTGAACCGCAGCGCAAAGCTGCGATCGGCTATTTTCAGATACAGCTATCCCGCAACGGCCAACAGCCGCACGTCGCCCAACTGACAGTGCACCCGGCCTACACTTGGTTGTACCCCGAACTGCTATCCCAAATGGCGCGCCTCGTTCAAGATTTCCCAGTCCAAAGCCTGCAACTGGCTTCCGCCGACTATCAGCCGGAACGGGAAGCTTATTTAGAGCAATTTGGAGCCGTGCGTTTGGAACACAGCTTGCTGATGTCGCGATCGGTGTGGCACAAATTGCGCGAGTCCAAGTTAGTCTCCCTCGAAGGACTCCAGCTATCAGAAATGCTGCAAAGCTTCCAGCCAACTCGCAAACCCGTACCGGGTAGGATGTCCTGGCTCGGCCCGATGGCTGGAGAAGCCACAACAGGGCCCGCGTCGTCTGAGATTAAGCCCTTTTTGTTGGACTCCGGAAAAAATCAAGCTAATCAAGTTAACCCTTTGAACAGCCAAAATCCTGAATCTGGAGCAACAGATGCTAGCAGCATTTTGCCTCTGAATTTGCCGGAATTGCCGATCGACGGCGACGCCCCAGAGTAGAACTTAATTTCTGATATAATGTCGGCTAAATTAAGGGTTTGTAGTGAGGACTTTAGTCCTCTTATTTATGCGGACTAAAGTCCTCACTACAAACCGAAAAAACCCAACTTCTTCCCTTCTTCCTTCGCGTTATTCGCGTCTTCGCGGTTCGTAAAAAAATATCCGGCTCAGAAACAAATAAATCTAAAATCTAAAATCTAAAATCTAAAATTGATTGATGTTCAACGAAAAATTATGGATTTCAGCCCTCGGATTAGATATCGGCAGCAAACGAGTCGGCATCGCCGGATGTGACGGCACTGGTTTAATCGCTACGGGGATTACTACTCTGGTACGATCGTCCTTCGATCGAGATGTAGCTTGTCTCAGAGAACTCGTGGAAGAGCGAAGAGTGCAAATTTTGGTGGCTGGCCTGCCCTACTCCCTCAACGGAGAAGTGGGCACTCAAGCCCGAAAAGTCCAGAAATACGCCACTCGCATCGCCACCGCCTTAGAACTCCCCCTAGAATACGCCGACGAGCGCCTGACTTCTGTGGGCGCCGAGGAACTGATCCAAGCCCAAGGGATGTCCCCGTCGCGCCATAAGGGTTTGATCGATCGCAAAGCAGCGGCCTTGATTTTGCAGCAGTGGCTAGACGAGCGCAGACAAAAGCAAGAGCGCCATTCCCAATCCTCATAGGTAGTAACAGAGGCGTGATATCCTAGTTGTGCAAGTTTGCTACGCACACCTGTAAGCGTTGACACATGGGAGAAAAATCCCCAGAACCTCGGTACTGAAGCAGCACATAACTGTGATTTGTCCTCAGTGTCGCTCTGGACTCGGCTGAGATTTAAACGCTGCACTCCTCGCCTGTGGAAAATGCCGCGAGTCTCGCGGTTTAAGTTTGTGGACTGGCGATCGCCCGAAGAGGCCCAATATCGCCACGAAAATCCCCAATTGTCAAGCAAAGATTACTGAATTATTGACGGAAAATTAAGATACACGCGATGTCCTCATCCCCATACCGCAAAGAGAATGGTAATTCCCACGAAACGTCCGTCACCCTGACGGATGAATTTGGGCGATCGCTAACTTGCAACATAGAATATTCGATGAACCTAGAAGGTCAAGAATACGCCTTGCTGTTGCCGATCGACTCTCCTGTAGAAATTTTTACTTGGCACGGAGACGATACCGACGAAGCAGCAATTCCTGTAGAAGACGAGACCGAAATAGACACAATTTTTGATACTGCTAAAGTTGTCCTGCAAGAGCAGAACTTGACACTCCGGCGCACGGCGGTGACACTGACTGTAGTTGGTGAATTGCCGGAATTTCCTGACGAGGATTTGGAGCCTAATGCCGATCCCGATGAGGAGTCAGAGTTCGAGGAACTAATGTGGTTGACCAGCTTCTATCACGAAGAGCAGGAATATGCCATTTATACACCTCTAGACCCGTTTTTTATCTTGGCTCGAATGAATGATGACGGCAAGCCTGAATTGCTCTCGGAAGAAGAGTTCCAAAGGCTGGAACCGATGTTGCCGATGCTAGAAGATCAGTTCTTTGATGAGCTTGATTAGATATTGAGTTCAGTTTTGCTGGGCTTGTGAAGTGCAAAGAAACTGGTTTAGAGTAGGGGCGGTGTCAAGAGTGGCCGCCCGCTTCGGGTTGATGATGTATACTCGATCGACCTGCAATCTCTAATTGCAGAAGGCATGAGGGCAAAAAGCAGAATATTTGACTATTTTAGACAAAAGTCAACTGCTAGGTCGATCGAACTTTTTCCCTGATTCCGCCTTCCTGTCAGCTCGGGCTATAGAATTGGGCAGCGTGAAGGGCATATTTTCAAGGGCTGGTATCCGTAACTTTTCGGTCATCAATCGCAGGTCATCACTCATTAGTCGCTACTTAATCGCCGCTTATCGAGGACAACGGATTATGAGTAAAGAACAACTGACCAAAGGCAGCGCGCGCGAGGGCCAAAAAAAATCCCCGAAAGTCTCTAAATGGTTGTTTTATCTGGCGTTGCTGCCTGCAATTTGGGGAGTTGGCGCTTGGCAGGGCTGGGCTTGGTGGAGCTGGGCTTCTGCCCCTCCTAAAACAGCCGCCGAGTCAACTCCCCCGTCCAAGGATGCTGCTGTTTCGATTCAAATCCCCCCCGGTACTTCCAGTCAAAAAATCGGGCAGGATTTGGAAGCGGCGGGCTTAATTCGATCGGCAGGAGCATGGAATATGTGGGCCCGCTGGCTGACTATGCAAAACCGCGACGGAGGTTTTAAAGCCGGAACTTACCAACTCTCACCGACTCAGCCTCTGAGTGCGGTTGCTGAAAAAATTTGGAAAGGTGAAGTCGTACAGCAGAGTTTCACGATTCCCGAAGGGTGGTCATTGCAACAAATGAGCACTTATTTTGAAGCCCAAGGTTTTTTTCCGGCTAAGGATTTTATGGCGGCGGCGAGTCAAGTTCCCTACGCTGATTACCCTTGGCTACCCAGTGGCTTGCCTCATTTGGAAGGGTTTTTGTACCCGGATACCTATCAGTTAGACGGCGATGCAGTCAGCCCGGAAGCTGTGATCAAACAAATGCTCGGCCGTTTCGAGCGGATAGCTTTACCGGTCTTTCAAAAAAATCAGAACAATACTAAGCTTTCTTTGAAAGAATGGGTGACGCTGGCGAGTATTGTAGAAAAAGAAGCTGTGGTTGCTTCCGAACGCCATCGCATTTCTGGGGTATTTACCAGTCGCTTGAATAAGGGGATGAAATTGGGTTCCGATCCGACGGTGGAATACGCCCTCGGCATCAGACAAACCAAGGAGAAACCTCTGACTTTTAAGCAGGTGGAAACGCCTTCTCCCTACAATACCTATATGAATGTAGGGCTGCCACCAACTCCTATCGCAGCTCCGGGAATCGCAAGTCTGGAAGCGACTCTGGCTCCTGAAAATACAGAATACCTGTATTTTATGGCTCGATACGACGGCACTCACATTTTCAGCCGCACTCAGGCGGAACACGATGCTGCTGTGGCTCAAGTTGACCAGAAAGTGCGATCGGGTCAATAGATGGCCAAGGACTAATACATATAGCCTTTCGAGCTTTCATATGAGGTACTCATGGGCATAGGGCATAGGGCATAGGGCATAGGGCATAGGGCAGCCTCCGTGGGCATACCTCACCACGCTTGAGAACCGCTAAAAGTAAAAAGTCAAAAGTTATATTGGATTCGGCTACATCGGAATTATACCGAGCGTTTGAGGCTTCTCATGAGCAAGCGGGACAGCACTACACTCCGAAAATGCTGATTCGGATGCAAACGAAAACGATATTACAAAGCAAAAGCCATAATTATTGACTTTTTACTTTTGACTTTTTGAATGTTTAACTTCCCGCTTCTTATTTCTCAATCTAAAATCTAAAATCTAAAATCTAAAATCATTATGACTTGGGGAAAACTACTACAGCCAGACTTAGTTCTAGGCAATTCGGTCGTAAATTTAACGGCTGATATTCTTGAGAAATATCATATTAAAGGATTAGTGTTGGATGTGGATGAAACTCTCGTTCCCATTACAGCAATGAATGCTTCTGAGGAACTCAGCCTGTGGGTGGCAGAAATTAAACCTATAGTATCGCTGTGGTTGGCGAGCAATAATTTAAGTCAGACTCGGATCGGTCGAATTGCTGAGTCTTTGAATCTACCTTACATCACTGGTGCGGCTAAGCCGTCGCGGCGCAAGTTGCGAAAAGCGGTGACGGCGATGAATTTGCCGGTGGAACAGGTGGCGATGGTGGGCGATCGACTTTTTACTGATGTTTTGGCCGGCAATCGTTTGGGTATGTTTACTATTTTAGTTGAGCCAATGGTTGATGCTGGGTATGCGCTTCGCAAGTATCCGGTGCGTTCTTTTGAAGTTTGGGTGTCTCAAGCTTTGGGTGCTTCTCTTGATAGCAGAAAGTAGTCAGTTGACAGTTGACAGTTGACAGTTGACAGTTGACAGTTGACAGTTGGCAGTTGGCAATTGGCAGTTGGCAGTTGGCAGTTGACAGTTGGTGCATCTCAGTTTTGCATTTGTAGTAGTGCTGTCCCGCTCGCGTGCTTTACAAAGCACGCGAGCGGGGACGCTCGCACTGTAAAAAAAAATATTTTTGCGAAAATGAGATGCTCCCGTTGACAGTTGGCAGTTGACAGTTGTCAGTTGATATTAGTGCTGTCCCCGATCGCCAATTATACAACGATCGCGATCGCAAACAGCACTACAAATGCAAAACTGAGATGCTTCCTATGAAGACTTGCATTTTTCACTACAAATCAATTTGATTGCGGGCGTGCGATCGCAGATAATATAACTAATAACTAATAACTAATAACTAATAACTAATAACCGATGACTCAAACTATTGTTGTTAAAATAGGAACTTCGACACTTACTCGATCGACTACCGGGAACTTAGCTCTCTCAACTATTGCTACATTAGTCGAGATTTTGGCCGGTTTGCAGCAACAAGGCCATCGAGTAGTGTTGGTTTCTTCCGGTGCGGTGGGAGTGGGCTGCGCGCGCTTGGGCTTGACGGAACGCCCACGAAATATCGCTCTGAAGCAGGCTGTGGCCGCCGTCGGACAAGGGCGGCTGATGCGCGTTTACGATGACTTGTTCACTACTCTACAACAGCCGATCGCCCAAGTATTGCTCACCAGGGGCGATTTAGTACAGCGCAACGGGTATGTTAACGCCTACAATACGTTTCAGCAACTGCTCCGGTTGGGCGTAATTCCGATCGTCAATGAGAACGATACTGTAGCGGTAGACGAGCTCAAATTTGGCGATAACGACACGCTTTCGGCGCTAGTAGCGAGTTTGGTAGAAGCAGATTGGTTGTTTGTGCTCACCGATGTCGATCGGCTGTATTCAGCAGATCCGCGCAGCAATCCCGACGCACAGCCGATCGCCCTAGTAGAAAGTATGGCACAACTCACAGCATTGGACGTACAAACAGGAGATTCGCGCAGCGGTTGGGGAACCGGCGGAATGGTGACAAAAATTGAAGCCGCCAGAATCGCCACAGCATCAGGAGTACGCACAGTCATCACCAACGGCTGCTTTCCTGGTAATATTGAGAAAATATTGAACGGCGAGGCGATCGGCACTCAATTCGAGCCGCAACCGCGCCCAGTAAACGCTAGAAAACACTGGATAGCCAACGTCTTAATTCCAGCCGGAAAACTCTATTTAGATCCGGGTGCTGTCAAGGCAATTTCCCACGGCGGAAAATCGCTGTTAGCTGCGGGAATTGCTCAAGTAGAAGGAGAATTTCAAGCTGATGATTCCGTGCAGTTGTGCGACGGAGAAGGCAAACAAATTGCGAGGGGACTTGTCAATTATAGCAGCTTAGAGTTGAGACAAATCAAAGGGTGCAAATCAGATAAAATTGCTGAGATTTTAGGTTATGCAGGCGTAGAAACCGCAGTACACCGAGATAACTTAGTGATTGTTTAATTATTAAAATAAGACGTACGAATGGAATTCGCATCTACACAAACGATGTCCGCCTCCGCGGACTGAAGAAGGTAACATAATTTTAACTGCCGGCTCTTCAACCCGCGGAGGCGGGTTTTCTTTGTGTAGGCGCGAATTCCATTCGCCCAGGCGCGAATTCCATTCGCGAGCGTCTTCTCTCGTGGGGTGAGTGCTTGTATAGACGCGGTTTCAACGGTCTTCTTAACAAACGTCTAAACAGTCAAGAGTGCGATCGAACGCAGAAATAGAGGATACTTGCAGCACAGTTTTGCAAGAATTTGTTGTACTGTGTCCAAATAGCTCGTGCATCGCTTCTGTAAATAGTTCAAATACATTTTGTGCTAATTCTAAAGCTGCTTGGCGTTCCGCATCAGAAAGTTCTATCTCTGCTAAAACTTGCAACATCTCCGGTGTATTTAAAATTTGATGATTTTCCAAACCAACATAACTTCCTCCCAAATAAATATATTCTTTTTTATTGATTTTCTCTAATTCCACGATCACTGCTAGCGCCGCCTCACAAAAAACTGTGGCGGTTCCTTCCAAGGCTTCGGCTAACACCAGTTTCTGAATGGGAGAGGCTTTCCAAGCGTAGCGTTCCAGCACCGAACAGAGCGATCGAGTTTTTTTAGTTTCTTCACCCCAAAGCAGCCTGAAGTCCCCGTAACTCATTAATTTGTTGAAACCCAATGTCTCTAGATGTTGCAGATACCCGTACCAGTAGTAGTTTTCTTTGTAAGTATATTTGTTAATCAGTTCCTGAACCTTGTTATTGCTGGAAGAGTCTCGGAGGACGTACTTGTTTAAATCACTCAAGCCCATAGCCAAAGGATCGAGTACAGGTGCAAAAATTAGTCGTTGATTCGGGTGAATGTGTTTATTAGCTAGAAATTCAAATAACGGCAATTTTGCAAACTCATCTTTTTTTTGTGCAATGAATGCCATAATCTCTTTCATAGCTTTTTCCTCGGAGTGGCTGTTCTCAAGATAATCTCGATCCCTGCATTAATTATCTATGTTTGTGAGTCTAAGTAATTGTGTTTCTTGTCATACATATGTGTATTTTAGATCGTATACTTAGCGTGTTTGCCGTCACAAAATAATGTGATTTGCATCATATTATGGAAAATTACCAGAAAGAATTAGTTGAAAGCCTCTCCCTGCTCGGGAGAAATTAAAATCAGACTATTCATTACTCCAATCCTCGGACTTCTAGGTAGAGGTGGCTCTCAAACTGTCAACTGTCAACTGTCAACTGTCAACTGTTGAAAAGATGTCATTGTGAACGTAAGGCATTGAAGTGAAGCAATCGCAGGGGTCTGAGACTATTTTTCTCTGCTATTGCAACCGTAGCGCAGATAAGTATTTAGACTGACACGATCTAAGTCAGGACTTAAGCAGAACCGATGAAAAATAGATCCTGCAATTAAACACACAGATTTTGCGATCGCAAGGGGTAGCTGGCCATGACAGAAATACCTAATTAATGCGTGAGTCCTGTAAGTCTACAAATAACAATTTGCTCTTCCCAGAATTGCCTTTAGGTGCATTGTGAGCTACTCTGTCTTTTGGATCGGTTAAGAAAACAATAGGAGTTAATCTTGGAACGGACTTTTTTAGCGATTAAGCCCGACGGCGTACAGCGCGGACTCGTCGGCGAAATTATCGGTCGTTTTGAAGCCAAAGGCTTTACGCTAGTTGGGATGAAGCTAATCACGGCGAGTCGCGAACTAGCCGAACAGCATTACGCCGTACACAAAGAAAGACCGTTTTTTGCGGGACTGGTAGACTTCATCACTTCCGGGCCGATGGTGGCGATGGTGTGGGAAGGGGGCGGCGTTGTGGCGTCGGCGAGAAAAATGATTGGCGCGACAAATCCTCTGAATTCTGAACCGGGAACAATTCGCGGCGATTTGGCTGTGAATGTTGGCCGCAATATTATTCACGGTTCTGATGCTGTCGAGACTGCAAATCAGGAAATTAGTCTCTGGTTTAAACCTGAAGAATTAAGTGCTTGGACTCCTTGTTTGAGTCCTTGGACTGTGGAGTAGTTTTGATGTTCTCCCGATTGTTAATCGGGAGATATTCTTATTTTTCATAATAATCAAGTCGCATTTATATATTTTTTTTGACCACCCAAATCCCAGAAACCGGGTTGATTCCCTTATCTCTCGTAATCCACCGAAAATTGTCGGAGAAACCCGGTTTCTCGCCACGCAGCGAGAGAATTAA
>NZ_JAEQCE010000086.1:0-5046 GCF_020738665.1 Microcoleus sp. PH2017_08_TRC_O_A | reverse complement strand
CCAGAAACCGGGTTGATTCCCTTATCTCTCGTAATCCACCGAAAATTGTCGGAGAAACCCGGTTTCTCGCCACGCAGCGAGAGAATTAAACGCACCCAATCTCAGAAAACTGTGTAAAAATGGTAGAAAAGGGTGCGTGAAAATTCATAGTCCCTGGTATGTATCAGGATTTTTCGCGGTCACACACACTACAACTATAACTCTTTAAAAAATTGAGGACTAAAGTTTTTACTACAAACCTCAAGACAATTCATCAAACAAAAAACCGGGTTTTTTACCAAAACCCGGCTACCATGAACACCAGCAATTTTAACACTGCTCAAACCTCAATTCTTTAATAACTTCATGCCCATTTTCACCTTGTCCAAAATCGTCTTTTGCGACACACAAGTAATCAGACACAACTTGCCACAATTCAAGGTATCACGGCGGACTTCCTGAGCTTTTTCGCCGTACCAAATCTCGCGGGCACTGGTCTCTTTCACATTGCCAATCACCGGATATTCATCGCACAATTTTACATCGCCGCGCGTATCAATCCAGTAATTGCGGAGTCCAACACGACAAGGCCGAGTCGAATCAGGAGCTTTTTGTTCCTGGAAGTGAGGAACCATCAAACGCAATACTTCATCGCTGTTCATAATTGGTGCGCCGTTTTTCTTCATATCTATTAAGCGCTCAATTACCTGTGAAAATTCTTCCCTGTCTTCTTCTTCTACCCACAATTCCGAATAGGTTTCTGGTGTCCAGCGGTTGACTGGTTGGAAGTTCACCGTCGTGGCTCCAATTCCTTTCGCCCAGGTTACAATTTCCTCTAGGTGGCGGAAGTTGAGCCGATTGATAGTTGGTTTGACGTTGATTGGAAACAGGACGTTTTGTTTTTCTTGTTCTTCGCGCAGATAAACGATTCCTTTGGAAAGTCTGTCAAACAATCCGGGTTGACCGCGCAAATAATCGTGCAATTCTGCGTTCGGCCCGTCAACGGACATATTCACATTAAAAGGACGCGCCGCTACAGTTTTCGCTGCATTTTCCCGAGTCATACAATAGCCGTTTGTGGTGACACCGGCGTGGATGCCATTTTTGTTGGCAAATGTCAGCAAGTCTAGAAAACCTTTCTTAATATAAGGTTCGCCACCGCTAAAGTTGATGGAAAATTCGCCGATAAATTCTTTGACACTCAACAGGGCATTTTGCCAATCTTCGATCGTCATTTCGTCTTTATATTCTTTGAGGCGCCAATACTCGCATTGACGGCATTTCACGTTGCAGTGCTCGTTGACAATCCCGTAAAAAGTAACTGGGGTTGTCATGTCTAGCCCTGTATTGATCCGCAGCGATTCGGCTACTGCACTCTTGGTGTGTTTGACGCCCAGTCTGGATAAAGTTAAAGCATCCATGTTTTTGTTCCCTTACGTGTTGTTACTTAAGTCAATGTTATGAAATCGAGCTTGGTAAGTAGGGTTACGTATTTCTCCTTATTCCTCGTTACCTATTCCTCGTGAGTACGTATGCACCATCCTAATCGTCTCTTTGGGATATAGGTAGATGATTTTTAAAATTTTATAATATGAAGTATTGTAACATATTAGTATTTCAAATGTATCAAGCGATTATTTGTGTTTAAAGATGAATCCTGCTTAATAAGTGGCAGAAAGTATCAGCCTGAAATTGACTTAAATCAATAAATTGTAAATCTTACTGAAAATTTGTTAAAAAACTTAATAATTTGGCTCAGTAAAATTACTTAAGTATGCAGTACCAATAACTTAAAGTTATAATGAAATAAGGTGTCCGTACAGCATTTAGCTTCACACAACCTTTAAAATATGAAGGAATTTAAGTATTTCAACGGAAAAAAATGGCGATAAACATGGGACGATATTTGCACGTACTGAAATTGTTCTGGGGTGCAGCGATCGCAGCGGAGCTCGAATACCGGATCAACTTTGTCCTCGCAACCCTCAGCAGCCTCGGAAACCTTGCTGGTAGTTGGTTTGGCCTGTCGCTGTTTTACCGTACTGGCTACAGCTTTTCTGGCTATTCGTGGGAAGAAGCTTTAGTTGTACTCGGCATTTTTACGGTTTTGCAGGGGTTTTCGTCAACTTTTCTGGCGCCCAACCTCAGCCGTATTGTCGATCGAGTCCAGCAAGGTACTCTCGATTTTGTCCTCCTCAAACCCATCAGTTCCCAATTCTGGCTATCTGCAAACACTGTTTCCCCTTGGGGAATCCCGGATTTAATCTTCGGCACCGTATTGCTGCTGTATGCTGCTAATAAATTGGGAGTAGGAATAGGCAACTATTTTTTAACAGCAATACCGTTGTTATTTGGCACTATTACTCTTTACAGTATTTGGTTTATGCTGGGTGCAACCAGCATTTGGTTTGTCAAGATTTATAACGTTACCGAAGTCCTGAGAGGATTGTTAGAAGCGGGTAGATTTCCGATGGCAGCTTATCCCGCAGCTTATCGATTTTTCTTCACTTTTGTAGTGCCCGTTGCCTTCTTGACTACTGTGCCGGCAGAAGCCATGCTGGGCAGAGGTGACATGGTTTGGATCGCAGGGGCGGGAATTTTGGCGATCGGGCTTTTATTTTTCTCCCGGTACTTCTGGCAATTTGCACTCCGCTTTTACACCAGCGCTTCGAGTTGATTCATTCAGTTGACAGTTGACAGTTGACAGCGCTTAAGCTGGAAGGAAGAGGATTGGAGTAATGAATCGTCTTTTTTTGATTTCTCCCGATCGGGGTTCCCGTTTTAAACCAATTATTTGTGGTGAAAAACGAGAGAGGGATCATCTCAGTTTTGCATTTACAGTGCTGTCCCCGCTCGCGTGTTGTACAATACGCGAGCGGGGACAGCACTACAATAAAAAAATGCTTTTTACAAAACTGAGATGATCCCAACGAGAGAAGGTTTGACCAGTCGGGAATAGTACATGAAAATATACAGTTTGAATGCAGTACAGCGGACGGATAAATATTTTTTCCCCTATCTAGTTATATTCTCAAAAAAACAGTAAAATTTCTACATATCCTTGAAATCTAAACTCTCAATCAACTACGCAAACGAGGGCCAACGAATGAAAAGAAAAAAACTGGGCAACAGTAATTTTAATATCAGTGCGATCGGTCTGGGTGGTATGCCTATGTCGTTAAGCGGCCGGCCGCCAGAAGCGGAATCAATTGCGGTAATTCACCGCGCCCTCGATTTGGGCGTTACTCTGATTGACACCGCAGATTCTTATTGCCAAGATGAATCTGACAAACACCACAACGAGCATTTGATTGCCAAAGCTTTGCAAGAGTATACGGGAGATATTCGGGCTGTTACTGTGGCAACGAAAGGTGGTTTAATGCGCCCTCAAGGTGCCTGGACGCGCAACGGTAATCCCCACCATTTACGTCAAGCAATTCACGAAAGTTTTGAAGCTTTGGGAGGCCAAAAGCCGATCGACCTTTGGCAATATCACTCGCCCGATCCAGCCTATACAATCGAAGCAGCCCTAGCACCCGCAAAAGAAGCAGTAGAAGCAGGAATGGTTCGATTTATCGGAGTTTCCAACTTTTCTGTAGAGCAGATCAAACGCGCCCGCGATACAGTAGAAATTGTCTCGGTGCAGAATCAGTACAATCCGTGGCACAGACAGCCGGAATCCGACGGTGTACTGGAATATTGCGAAGCCGAAAAACTGACATTTTTCCCCTGGAGTCCTTTGGGGGGAAGCCGTCGGGCCACTAGCTTGCAAGATATGCCTGCGATCGCCAAATTAGCTGCCGAAAAAAACGTTTCAGTTTACTGTATAGTATTAGCTTGGTTGATGGCAAAATCGCCCTGTGTCGTTCCGATTCCCGGGGCTACAAAATTATCGAGCATTGAGGACTCCGTAAAGGCGATCGAAGTTAAATTGACTGATGAAGAATTGCAACAAATTGCAGCAAGTTAGAAACTTCACTGATAAGCTGTTACGCATTTAAGTTGCATATTTGGGGTGATGCTCTGAGTATCGCCCCACAAGATTTTGATAATTTCTTGATATATAATTTGAATGCAGAGTAGCTTATAATACGACAGATTTAATTAGTAAAATTACCCCTTTGTGAGGAATTGAGTTTTATGGAAGCTAATCAAGTGAATGCCGATCGAGACGTAGCAATTGAACATCAAAACGTACCTGTCGCCCATGAAGGACTGCACAATTTTTTATACAGTTCCGACTCAGAACATAGCGCATCGACTGCTATTTCTGAATTAGAAAATGACGGTACGCAAGTAATGTCGATCGATACTTGGCGGATGATAGCAAGTAATGCGAAAGTTGCCGGTGTTTACGCTGTCACGGACTCTTCTCGCAACACTCAATATGTAGGTTATTCGCGAAACATTCTGCTTTCAATCAACGGTCACATTGCCCAAAACGGCGCGGAAAATTGTGCTTTTGTGCGGGTGCAAACTTTTAAATTCCCAAAACGGGAAGAAATGGAAAGTTTGCGGGATGCTTGGATCGCAGAAATCGGCAGTATTCCGCCTGGAAACGGCGCCCAGAGCGAGATGTGGGCGAGTACGGTGGGTCAAGCAGCGCGATCGGCAATGTCGGCGGCTGAGCAACAAGCTTATGAGGAAAAGAAGCTAAAATTGCGTAAAGCAATGGCAGATTCTACTCTTAGCAAAGAGTTGGAAACAGCGGCTAAAAGTGATGGGGAAGGACACAAGCATCTGGGATCTGTTGTTAATAATGATGATGATTGGAGTGCGGTGATTCAATCGCAAACTCAGGAAACAAAGTCTGAAAAATAATATGCGGTGCTAGATAAAGTTTCGTTTGTTGTCAAGCGAACTGGAAGAACATCAAATGTTTGTAGGTGGCGAGAAACCGGGTTTCTTCGACAAATTTGGGGTAAGTACGAGAAGTATAGGAAGAAACCCGGTTTCTGAGATTATTGTCATCCAATTTTTTGGTTGGGTGGGGGCGGGTTTATTAATATTTGGGATGGTAATTATAGATGGTTGATCAACCCGCTCCTACGGAATTTGGTAATACAA
>NZ_JAEQCE010000085.1:0-23106 GCF_020738665.1 Microcoleus sp. PH2017_08_TRC_O_A | reverse complement strand
TAAAAATTTTACTTTATTGACATCTATGTTATTTCCTACTTACCAATTTTTAGTATTTTTCCTAATTATTTTTAGCGCCATCCTCTCCTTAAAGCCCAAAGTTGATTTGTATAAAATTGTCTTGCTAATTTCCAGTTTATTATTTTATTCTTTTTGGAGCTTAGACTTTCTCGGACTCCTGATTTTAAGTACAGTATACAATTATATCATTCTCCGAGCAGTCGATCGCGGCAAACAGCCAAAACTTGCCTTCATCTTCGGCATAATTGTCAACATTGTCAATCTCGGCATCTTTAAATATTGCAACTTCTTTGTAACCTCCTTATTTGAGGTACTAAACCAGCTCAAAATTCCCGCCAATTTTCAAATATTACAAATAATCGCCCCCGTCGGCATATCATTCTACACATTTAGAATAATTTCTCATTTAATCGACTGCTACCAACAAAAAATTTCCTGTCCTAAATTTATAGACTACGCCACCTACATTACCTACTTTCCCCAAATTGCCTCCGGCCCAATCTCCCGCCCTCACGAATTTTATACGCAGCTAAATTCACCAAGTAAATATGACTATAAAATCGAAGAAGTTATCGTTTTGATTTTGTCTGGACTCTTCAAAAAATATACTTTAGCGAGCTTTTTGTTTAATTTCACTCAACTACCATTCAAAGTCCCCCAGCAGTACAGCAGCATAGATTTAATCCTCGCGGCAATTTCCTATTCTTGTTTGATTTACGTAGATTTCAGCGGTTACTCGGATTTAGCTAACGGTATCTCTTGCTTGCTGGGTTTCAAACCGATCGCCAATTTCAATATGCCATACCGATCGCTCAGCCTGCAAGAATTTTGGAAAAGGTGGCACATCAGTCTTTCGGAGTGGTTGAGGGATTACCTTTACTTTCCCTTAGGTGGCAATAAATACGGCAAATTGCGGAAGTACGTAAATTTACTGATAACAATGGCGATCGGCGGATTTTGGCACGGCGCAGGATTAAACTTTATTTTCTGGGGAACAATCCACGGTTTAGGACTGATTGTCAACCATCTATGTAAAGATATTCCCCAAGCTATCCATCTCAAATTAGACTACGCCTTTCCGAGATTTGCCAAATTTTGCAGTTGGTTGTTAACCTTTACCTTTGTTACCTGTAGCTGGGTATTTTTCGGCACACCCAACTGGAAAACTGCGATCGGGTTTTTTCAAGGAATCTTTCGTTTTTCTGCTGCAACTGTTCAATTCAACTTTTGGCAATTGTATCTAGTAATTGCAGTCATTGGCGCAATCAACCTGTGGGGCGAGATCATTTCCCAAGTATTGCAAACAATATTGTCATTAAACAACCTATTCTTTCGGGTTGTCTTAGTTTCCCTGCTCGTGTATGCTATCTTAATGCTAGGCCCAAGTACCGTCCCACCTTTTATTTACTTTAACTTCTAATAAACAAGTATAGCCTTTCGAGTTCTCATATGAGGTACTCATGGGCATAGGGCATAGGGCATAGGGCATAGGACATAGGGCATAGGGCATACCTGGCTTTTTTGAGAACCGCTATATAAATCACAAAAAAGACTTTTTTTTATCTTATTACGTTCTTTCTCCTTCCTTTATGATGACAAATAACAAATAACAAATAACTTCTTATGAAAGACCGAGAAATTTTGTTGATAGTTACCTCTGTAATTCTCACCTTAATATTTTCCAACTTATCCTTATTTGTGAAAAGCTTTTCTTCAACTCCTTTAGCCAGTACCGAAATCAAACAAGCAGCGCGCCAGATCGAAATAGACGGCTTCAGGAAATCCGAACAAGATTTTTGGAGCAAAATCAAAGATATTAACTTCGATAGCATTTCCAAGAAGCCCGACAAAATTCCGGTCAAAACCGCAACAAAATCGGCAGTCATCCTCCCAAAGCCTGCCAAGAAACCCACTCCATCCAAACCAAAACTAACCGTATCTTATCGCAAATTTTTATTTATTGGAGATTCCGTAATGTTCGATTTAGGAACTCAACTCCAGTACACTCTTAAAGAAAAATACAATATCTCAAATACCAAAATCGACTACAAAGTATCGAGCGGATTAAATCGGATAGATTATTATGACTGGTACGCCAGAACCAGTGAAATTATCCAGGATTATGGGCCAGATGTAGTGATAATTTTGTTCGGAGGTAATGACACTCAAGATATCACCGATAACCAAGGAAAATATCGGGCTATTCTGACCCCAGAATGGCAAAAAGCTTATCAAGCAAGAGTAGATAAATATGCCAAATTACTTGGCTCTTCCACCGTAAAAAAAGTGTATTGGATAGGTCAATCGATATCTAACAAATCTTCGTATCTCAAAGCTTTTCCCATCATGAACGACATCTATAAAAATGCCAGCAAGTCTTCATCAAAAATAGAATTTATTTCTACTTGGGATGCTTTTGCTGAAGCAGGGAATTTTGTCCCCGTAGTTGCTGACAAATCCGGCAAGCGAGGTTATGTAAAAATTAATGATGGCGTGCACTTTACCTCCCACGGAGCTCAAATTATCAGCGACGTAATCGTTGACAAAATGGCGAAGGACAAAATTTTAAAACTCCCGAAAAAGAAAGAAGCATCCTAGGTTGATTCGAGTCAAAAAAAATAGCCTGCAAATTAGACATCTTATCGGATTCGTGTAAAATTATATACTGAGGATCGCGAATTAAATAATTTACACATATTTGTGGGATGGGCGGGAGAGCCCGTCCCGAAAAGACGGGCTCTCCCGCCCATCCCACAAGAATAATAAAAATTGTAAGTTATTTAATTCTCATTCCTTAGTCGCCGACAGATATTTGCCTTGCTCAACCCGGTTGCTACGGAAAATATCGGTTTTATTAACCATACGGTTGAGTTAATACTGTCGAGCCTTCGGAGATCCTCGCATCGCCCTGATAGTTAGGAGACTTGAAGAACTCTTTTATTCCCCTTATTCAGGCATAGGGGGTATCAGCCTTCACTGAACTCGATCGCATGAAAGCAACCAACCAGAAATATACTCGTGAAATTTGATACCCAGCTTACCTATGTGTCAACTGCGTTCGGGACTAATATTGACAAAAAGCAGCAGTAGATGTAGAGTTGCATTCAGCATCGGACAACGACGTTAAGATCTAGCAATTGTCATGGCGACAAATTATGACAAGCAATCTCTGGAAACTCGATCGCACTAGCATCCCTGAGTCAATGGAGTGCAGCGACACAGCGCTCATCTTCAGTCTCACCAAATATACTCAACCTTGGGAAAGAATAAACACCGTTGAAGGCATCTTGCAACAATGCGGAATCGCTCCTTTTGCTGAAGTTCTGGACGTACCCAAAAGCGGAATATTAGGGCAAGATATACCAGAATCCGCTAGAAAACCGCATCCAAATTTGCTGTTTCGGGCTTTGGCAATTCAAGCATTGGGCAAGGTGCGAGAGGGTATTATATCAAGTGAGGAACCTGTATCAAGTGATTTTAGCGAAAATAAGCTAGCGGTGTTGGAACAGGAAGCGCTAGGGGGAGCGACTCCTTTAATTCGGTGGTGTGCTGCTGTTAGCATTCAGTCAATTTTGTTGGATGAATGGCAAGCACAAGGCAAGGAATCTGCTGGCCATGTCACAATTAATGCAGCAGAAATTGAGCAGCGGGTTGTAGAAGAGCAAATTAAACTGTTAGCCAGCAATAAATTTGCTTTGAACGACAACAGCAGAATGGACAGCGGTAAGGAATATGAGAATTGTCTCGATTTTTGGGTCTACGGCCCTAGCTGGCTGCTGCTGGGTGTGTTAATGGATTGCGAGGAATATCTGTTTTGGGTCGATCGCGTATTTCCTGCGATCGCAGTTACGGATGATGGGTACAAATTTCATGCCGAAAAGGATGCAGCCATCACCAACTTTTTGGATGTGGCGAAAAATAATTTTAAGGAGTGGGAATTCTCCCAAATAGTTGCCAAAGTTTTTGAGTTTCTGCACCACCCGGAGGCGGCGATCAAAAATCGAGCGGCAATTATGTTAGAACCTTACCAAGATCGGCTAGACCGAAAATCGGCGCAAATTATGACAGCGCTCCTATATAAATTTCATGTAGAACATCAGTCTTTAGAATCTCTGACCATTCCCGAAATTGAGGAGTGCAAAGCGTCACTGTATCTAGATAAAAAGGAAATTGACGGCGTGTATTCTGAGGCTGTGTCGCTGTGCGACGATGATATCGCAATGGCAAATTTCTTGTCAGATAAACAGAGGGAATACCAAAATGCTGTAGACGAGCATATTCACAATTTGAGCAAGTTAGTTAAGTCGATCCTAGATTGTCAGAGCTTGTTAGATGCGAATAGGGAACTTTTGTATTTGACAGTAGAGCGGCTGCAAGAATGGGATCAGACCCTTGGTAATAAACTGGCTGAACACCGCAGGAAACTCCAAAACGTGAGTGTTGACAAAAGCACGTCCGAGCAGTGCATAAACCTCGACAACGATTTGAATTTAATCAGAGATTCTTTGCAGTCTACTTTGTATGAAGTCACATCAAAAATTAACAGCAAAATTAGAGATTTAGAACTTTCGGCGTCCAAAAATAACAAGACTGCAACACAGATGTTTAAGTGGACGTGGCTATTGTTAGGAGTGTGGTTTTCAATAGGGCTAGTTTTGTATTTATCCGATGCAGTGATTAACTCGATATTGACCGTCAACTACTACCAAAGTGAATTTCTAGTCTATTGGACTATGTTTTTTATTGTGATGGTGGTATTTTTGTTAGTATTAGCTATATTCTTTGCGACGCTCGCTGCCTTAGACAAGCGCCGAGAATCTAAATTAATTCCTAAATTTGACAGTTTAAGCCAAATAGGGAACAGTTTTTCTATTTTGTGGCAAAAGAGTTACTTGCAGCAATTTGTACCGTCAGTGCGATCGAATTAAAAGTGTGGAAAACCCCTTCGCATTCTGTCAGTAGCAGGGCGGTTTTATTGTCGTCAGACAAATTAGGTACGTAGTTGCGCTTCAGCGCTCTTGGGTACGTAGTTGCGCTTCAGCGCTCAAATTAGGTACGTAGTTGCGCTTCAGCGCTCTTCCCTAATATTATAAAGAGCGCTGAAGCGCAACTACGTACCTTGGCCGGTGCGAGCCGCTCTTTGAAAGCAGACTTGAATTGCCAAAGTTATTTTAATCAAATTGTGGGACAGGCTAGAAGCCCATCCCACAAGAAAAAACAATTGTGGGATGGGCTTCTAGCCTGTCCTAGCGAAGACTAAGATGCAGTCGCCGCACTTACTTTCTGACTGCTGCTACCTTGATTTTTCAGTTGAATTAATTCAACTTTATATCCATCTGGATCTTGGACAAAAGCGATGACTGTTGAACCGTGCTTCATCGGGCCGGGTTCGCGAATAACTTTGCCGCCGCGGGCTTTAATTGCTTCGCAAGTACCGTAAATGTCGTCAACGCCGATCGCAATATGACCGTAAGCATCACCCAAATTGTACTCGGCGACGCCCCAGTTGTAAGTTAATTCCAAAACTGTAGTGTCGGATTCGTCGCCGTAGCCCACAAAAGCCAGAGTAAATTTACCGTCTGGATAGTCCTTTTGTCGCAGCAATCTCATCCCCAGAACCTCGGTGTAAAATTTGAGGGACTCTTCCAGGTTTCCGACTCGGAGCATCGTGTGTAGTAGTTGCATTTAGCTCACTCCAAATTTTTTAAGCTTTCTTAATTTTACCGAGTTCTTGGTGGAAAAAACCGCAACGGCCAAATTTACTTTGTTTTAGGTAAATCCACCTAATAAAACGTAAAATACGGCTCGCTAAAAAGCTTGCTGTGTATCTCTTCTTCCTTCTTCCTTCTTCCTTCTTCCTTCTTCCTTCTTCCTTCTTCCTTCTAAGCTTGATTTTTACTGAACAAAAACCACCATAATTCTAAACCAATTAAGCTCAATCCGCCTGCTGTTATGCCAATTTTTAAACTTATCGGTTGTTCTATTTGCCGAAATTGAGCAGTTGAATTTGCAGGATGAGTTGATATTTGATTGGCTCGAACTCCCGATGCAAGTCCGAGCATAATTCCTAAACCTGCGAGACTTCCTAAAACTTGACGCTGGCTAAACATTTCTCAAATCCCTCTTAAATTATGCAATAACTTTCACTTTAAAATTCCGCAACCGCAAAGCATTAGTCACTACCGAAAGCGAACTAAAAGCCATTGCTGCACCAGCGATAATCGGATTGAGCAACCAGCCAAAAATCGGGTACAAAATGCCAGCGGCGATCGGGATACCCGCGATGTTGTAAATAAAGGCAAAAAACAGATTTTCGCGGATGTTCCGCATCGTGGCGCGGGAAAGTTGAATTGCTGTAACTATGCCTTGCAAATCGCCGGAAATTAAGGTAATGTCGCTGGCTGCGATCGCCACATCAGTGCCGGTACCGATCGCAATTCCCACATCCGAAGCGGCCAAAGCAGGAGCATCGTTAATCCCGTCTCCCACCATCGCTACAATTTTGCCTTCTCCTTGCAGCGCTTGGATTTGAGCTGCTTTTTGGTCGGGTCTAACTTCGGCAAAAATCCGAGTAATTCCTACCGATTGGGCGATCGACTCCGCAGTCGCGCGGTTATCCCCAGTCAGCATGGCCACCTCCAAACCGAGTTTTTGCAGCGCTTTCACCGATCGCGCCGACGAAGGTTTCAGAGCATCCGCAATGGCCAGAATTGCCTCAATTTTGCCCTCTACAGCCATCCAAACCACCGTTTTGCTCGCAGCTTCAAAAGCTCGCGCGCGCAGCTCCAGATATTCAGTATCGCAGCCTAGTTCCTGCATCCACCTGAGGCTTCCCAGGGCGATCGACTTTCCCCCCGAAACCCCTCGCACGCCGCTCCCCACCACAGCCTCAAAATCCTGAATATCTGTCAACTTCACCTCTTGAGATTGAGCGTATTTAACCACAGCTTCCCCTACAGGATGCTCCGAATTTCGCTCTACAGACGCCGCCAATTGCAGCAACTTTAACTCATTGCTCTGGGCCGTTCCTTTAATTGTCACAAAATCAGTAACAGTCGGCTTACCTTCCGTAAGCGTTCCAGTTTTATCTAACACAATAATTTGAATTTTGTGAGCCAATTCTAAACTATCGGCTCCTTTAATTAAAATTCCATTTTCTGCACCTTTACCCGTGCCAACCATCACAGCAGTCGGAGTCGCCAAACCCAAAGCACAGGGACAGGCAATAATCAGCACTTCCACCATTGTCACCGTCGCCAAAGTGAAGTTACCCATCGCGTTAAACCAAATAATAAAAGTAGCTAAAGCGATGGCAATTACTACAGGAACAAACCAGCCCGTCACTTGGTCTGCTAACTTTTGAATCGGTGCTTTTGAAGCTTGGGCATCCTGCACCATCTTGACAATTTGAGCTAAAAATGTATCTTTGCCAACTCTGGTAGCGCGAAACCGAAAGCTGCCTGTTTTGTTAATTGTCGCTCCAATAACTTCATCGCCAAGTTGTTTTTTAACAGCCAAACTTTCCCCCGTAACCATTGCTTCATCTACCGTCGAAGCACCTTCAATCACTTCTCCGTCAACGGGGATTTGCTCGCCCGGACGCACCTGCACAATGTCACCAATTGCCACTTGGGCGATGGGTACTTCTAACTCTTCTCCGTTGCGAACGATCCGAGCAGTTTTTGCTTGCAAACCCATGAGTTTGCGAATTGCTTCCGAAGTCTCTCCCTTCGCTCTATTTTCGAGGTTTTTTCCCAACAAAATTAACGCTATCACGCTGGTGGCAACTTCGTAGTAAACGCTAGGATTCAAACCTTGCGAGGTAAATAAACCGGGCAAAAATGTCACAAATACCGAATAAAAGTAAGCAGCACTTGTCCCCAAAGCAATCAGGGTATCCATTGTGGCGACGCGCCGTTTTAACGATTTCCAAGCCCCCACATAAAACGATTTACCGCACCAAAACTGTACTGGTGATGTCAGCACTAATTGCAACCAAAAATTGTGCAGCCATGCGGGAATGAATGGCAGGTGCCAGCCTGTCATGGTTGGAATGCCGCCCAAAACCAGTATAATGCTGATGCTGCCTGCGATCCAGAGTTTTCGCTGCAAGTTTTGAGATGCGGATTTGCGATCGGCTTTTTCTGCATCATCCTCTGCCATTTCTTGCAGGGGCAAAGCTTCGTATCCCGCTGCATCAACAGCTTCTTGAATGATTGTTAAGTTGGTTTGCTTCGAGTCATATTGGATGGTTGCTTGTTCCATGCCAAAATTGACGCTGCACTCAATTACGCCGGGGACAGATTTAATTGCTTGTTCGATAGAGGAAGCACAAGCAGCACAACTCATGCCCCGCAATTTAAGTGTGAGATTGTCCATAAATGCCCTCCTAAATTAGAAAATGAGCTTCTGGGTTCAAATAATCCCAAAAAACGGGTGCATCTGGGTTTGGCGAATACATCCGTAGGGGCGAAGCATGACCGCAGAAAATATGGGATGATAACTGATAATTTATATGCGGTCATGCTTCGCCCTCTTCAAAAACCAGATGCACCCCAAAAAACGGATACAAGCGGCCGCAGGGCTGTAGTAGAGAATCAAAAAAATGAGACTCTTATTCAATCTCCCAGATTCATCTGTAGAGTAATATTATGTCCTGTAAATTACCATAATAAAAACGGTTTGTAGTGAGGACTTCAGTCCTCATAATTCAGAGGACTGAAGTCCTCACTACAAACAAATCTTATCATGGTCGTTCTCTGCGGACATGATATAAATCTAAAATCTAAAATCTAAAATCAACTGGCTGGATAGCCAGCAGATGCGATCGCTTTTCTAACTTCAGTTTCCGGCTTAGCCGTTTGAATCGCGACCAATTTTGTCTTGATATCTGCCTCAACAGCAGCGCCTGAGTCAATAGCTTGGACTGCTTTTGTGATTGTATTCACACAAGCCGAACAAGCCATTTTGGGAATTTTTAGCTCTAAAGTCATAATTGTGGAACCTCAGCAGAAACTACTTTGCTTCGGGTGCAGCGACCTGTGCAAGGCAAATATGTTTGTAGGGGCGAAGCATGACCGCAGTGAAAATAAGATTATAACTAATAACTTGTATGCGGTCATGCTTCGCCCTCTTCAAAAGTGAAATGCACCCGAAGCTTCATAGATGAATTAACTCCATTGTAAAGTCTCCAGTTAGCAGGAGAGTCAAGGGGAAATTCCAAATTAATTATTAAGTTTTAGTGAAACTCATCCTTTATCTAATTGATGGCACGGCAAGATTTATTTACCAGAAAGAATCGGTTGAAAGCCCCAAGCTTTTTTGGGAGAAATTAAAATCAGACTATTCATTACTCCAATCCTCTTCCTTCTAGGTAAAGGTCGCTGTCAACTGTCAACTGTCAACTGTCAACTGACAACTTGGACTCAAGAATTTCATGCCAATTTCATTTATATGTGAGAAACTGAATAAACCTGGGAGTTTTAAGGATATAAAATCTATGAAACCAATTTCATTAAAAACAGGCTTGGCAGCGCTAATCTTGACCGCCACAGCCACCGCAACCAGCGGAATTCTAGCAGCTTGTTCAAAATCTCCTACCAGCCCAAATCAAGCCCCAAATGTTACCGCAACAACCCAAGCCAACAACAAGCAAGACGCGGCACAAAGTGGCGGCATGGGTGGTATGAATCATGGCATGAATCACAATATGTCAATGGATTTAGGCCCGGCTGATGCCGACTACGATTTGCGATTTATTGATGGCATGACAGTACACCATCAAGGTGCTGTAAACATGGCGAAAGAGGTGCTCAACAAGTCAAAGCGCCCGGAAATGAAAAAACTAGCTAATAACATTATTGCCGCTCAAAACCGCGAAATCAATCAAATGAAAGAGTGGCGAAAAACTTGGTATGCCAAAGCCGACAGTACGCCAATGGCTTATCACGCTCAAATGAATCACATGATGCCAATGACTCCCGAACAAATGCAAGCCATGATGATGAGCATGGATTTAGGAGCGGCTGATGCTGAATTTGACCTGCGATTTCTGAATGCGATGATTCCCCACCACGAAGGAGCTTTAGTGATGGCTGAAGATGCGTTGCAGAAGTCGAAACGGCCGGAAATGAAGAAATTATCTCAAGAGATTCTGACTTCGCAAAAGCAAGAGATTGAGGAAATGAAACAGTGGCGCCAAGCTTGGTACAAAAAGTAGTGACGGGGCGGATAAATTAATTGCAATAGACTTCTTGCAAAAATAGTTAGGACGCTGCTCTGAGCAACCTCCCAAAAAAATCTTTTTTCTTGTGGGATGGGCTTCTAGCCCGTCCCAAAATTTGATTAAAAGGACTTTTGTAATCTTGTCTAATATCTGTAGATACTGTCTTGATTTTTTAGGGTAGCTAGAGTATAATTGGAGTCGCACGGCTTTGGGGATTTTAGAAATGCAAAAAGCCTTCCATCCCGAATTATTTGATCGCTACTCCTTGACAGTTCCAGACAGTATCTACAATCCGATCGCAATTCTATGAAACGAGCAGTATTTCTCGACCGCGATGGCGTTCTCAATATCGAAGCTGGCTACATTCACAAACTAGAAGATTTGCATTTAATCCCCGGCATAGCTGAAGCTGTACGCCGTTTAAATGACAGACAAATATTTTGCTGTTTGGTTTCCAATCAATCGGGGCCGGCGAGGGGTTATTATCCTGTGGCCCACGTAGAAAATTTGCACAAACGCCTGTGTTTGTTACTAGAAAATGAAGCCGGAGCGAGGTTAGATGCTCTTTATTATTGTCCTTACTTGAGTGCAGCAGAAGGCGGAACAAATCCAGAATTTACCCGGTACACGACTTGGCGAAAACCGAATACGGGGATGTTGGTAGCGGCGGCTTGGGAACACGATTTGGATTTGGCGAATAGTTTTATGGTGGGGGATAAAGCGACGGATGTCGATATGGCTCACAATGCCGGTTGTACTGGTATTTTGGTGCAGACTGGTTACGGGGAAAGCGTGTTGAGTGGCGAGTATCAGCACCATACTAAACCTGATTTTATTGCTGCAAATTTAGCTGCGGGGGTTGAGTGGATTTTGCAACATTTTGATTAGTGGCATCGGAATTGATATTACCCACAGCGGTGGGTGAGCACAGTTGAACCACGTCTGACACGGCACTGCCGTGTCCCTACAATAAATGCTTGCGATGGTTACATCTCTCATCAAGGGTTCATGATTATTTTGGGGTAGGAAAACGGCATTGCCGTGTCCTCCGTTACCTGGCATTTAAGTCTTTGACAATTCAGCCTTAGAGGAAAGGGCTACGTAAGGAAGCGCGACTGTAAAGGTAGTACCAACGCCGATTTTGCTTTCGCAGGCGATCGCACCTCCTTGCAAATCCACAGCTTTTTTAACAATCGTCAATCCCAAACCGTTACCTTTAATCTTTCCACTATTCTTGCAACGGTAAAACATTTCAAATATTTTCCCTACTTCGGTTTCTGGGATGCCCATACCTTCGTCTCGGATGCGAATAATTAGTAAAGGAGAGTTAATATTTTTAAATGGGGAATTGGCAAACAAAGACTGAGTAGACAAGCAGAAAATAGCTTCTTTGTCTCCCTCGCCTGGTTGACGGCATTCCAATTCTAAGGTTATTTGCCCGCCGTCGGGAGAATATTTTATGGCGTTGACGATTAAGTTAGAAATAATGCCGTGCAGCAATTGTTGATCTAACATCGCGCTGGTAACGGCAGACGGGCTGAATCTTAGTTTGTGTTTGGCTTCATGTCCTAACTGCAATTGATCCAGCAAATCTTGACAAAATTCGAGTAAATTTATCGGTAATGGATTGCATTTGAGTCTCCCTGCTTCTGCTCGGCCCATGAACAGCATATCCTCGATTAGCTGGTTCATCTTTTGGGTAGCTGAGTGCACTAGGCGCAGGGTTTTGACTTGAGATTCGTCACTGCTGCGAGTGCGATCGAGTTCTAGGAGCTCGGCAGAGATTAAAATCGTGTTCAGCGGGTTCCGCAATTCGTGGGCAGCCATTGATATATACTGGTTTTGGCGGTGCGCTTTTTCTTCCACCGACTCTCTGGCTGCTTCCGAAGCTTTGAGAGCTGCTCGCATTTTGGTTTCGATTTCGTGCCTGTGGAGCGCAATCTCGATCGCCACCCGCAAATCATTTTGTTGAAATGGTTTGATAATGTAGCCGAATGGGTCTGTAATTTTCGCTCTTTGCATCGTTTTATCGTCGGCATAAGCTGTTAAAAATACTGTAGGTATATCTATCTTATTTCTAATTTTTTCTGCGGCTGTCACGCCGTCCATCTCACCTTTAAGCACGATATCCATCAGCACTAAATCTGGCGGACTTTCGTCTACTTTTTCTAGAGCTTCTTCTCCTGAAGCAACAATAGCTGTTACTGCATAACCCAGCTTTTTTAATCTGCCTGCTATGTCCTGAGCTACAATTATTTCATCTTCTACTACCAATATTTTTATAGGATTCATATTTTTTTCTTAAATGCGACGCCGATAATTTAACTCAAGGAAAGTAATATGGTAACAAGTTCCGCACTCAGTGTCAATAACCAGATTTCCTTCTAATTGCTGAGTTAACATCCGCACTAATCGCAATCCTAATGTTTCGCTACTTTCCACATCAAAGTCCGCCGGAAATCCGCTGCCGTCGTCTTGAATACTTAAATGAAATTCTGGGAAATTACTTTCATTAAAATTAATACTAATTTCTCCCGATAAACTTTGACCAAAAGCATACTTTAAGGAGTTTGAAACCAGTTCATTAATGATTAAACCGCAAGGAATTGCCGTTTCTATATTTAAATATATGGAATCAACATTGAGATTGAATTTGATAGAAGTGTTACCACAACCAAAAGATTGATACAAATTAGCAATCAAGTTTTCAACGTAAGGGGGGAGGTGGATTCGATCGATATTTTCCGATTGATAAAGTTGCTCGTGAATCAGAGCCATTGAATGGATGCGGGTTTGGCTTTCTTCAAATAAAGCAAGCGTCGGTTCGTCTTCAATGTATTGAGCTTGAAGTTGCAGCAGGCTGGAAACTACCTGCATATTATTTTTGACTCGGTGGTGAATTTCTTTGAGCAATACTTCTTTTTCGCGGAGTGCCGCTTGGATGCGGGCCTCGGTCAATTTGCGATCGCTAATATCTTCGCAAATACCCGCCAGCCGATAAATTTTGCCCGCTTCGTCATAAATGGGAAAAGCTCGATCGCACACCCAGCGAATTGTGCCGTCAGGCAGTACAATCCGATATTCGATACTGGTGAACTCGCCCTGCAACACTTGCGGAAGTCCCTCTTGCAGCAAATGTATATCCTCTGGATGCACCCACTCCATCCATTTTATCGGCTCGGCATACAATTCTTCGCGACTGCGCCCCCAGATTTGTTCGTAAGCTGGGCTCAGATATAATAAATCGGTAAAATCAGCAGAAACTAGCCAGAAGGAATCTTGGATATTTTCTGCAAGCTGGCGGAAGCGTTCTTCACTTTCACGGATCGCTTTTTCTGCCTGTTTTGCTTGGCTGATATCTTCTGCAATCCCAACAACGCGGTAAATTTCACCACCTTGATTTCTAATCGGAAAAGCCCGATCGCGAATCCAGCGAATTTCGCCGTCCGGCCTGACAATGCGATACTCAATCTCGTCTTCAGCTAGAACTTGTTTAGTGAATGTAGCAATCACCCGAGCGCGATCTTCTGGATGGAGTGACTCTGCAAAAAAGCGCCCGCAAGCATACAAATCAGCACTGCTTCTCCCCCAAATTTTTTCGTAACCCGGACTGACATAAATAAATTCTTGGGGGTGAACGCCTACCATCCAAAACACGCTTTCAATATTTTCTGCTAGCTGTCGAAACCTTTCTTCGCTTTCCTTCAGTGCTGCTTCAGCTTTTTTGCGATCGCTAATATCTTCTATGACTGCTACATTGTAAATTGCTCCGCTCAACGGTTCTTGGACGAGGGAAACAGTGATATTTACCCAAATTAAAGAACCATCTTGGCAAACCAAGCGTTTTTCCATGTTAAAACAGTCAATTTCCCGGTCAAACAATCTGTTATTTTTTTCCCTGTCCGGCTCTAGATCTTCACAGTAACTGACATCCATCCAAGTTCCGCACAGCAACTCTTCCGCAGTATATCCCAAAATATTACAGAACTTTTGGTTGACTCGCAAATAGCGACCATTTTTATCGCAATGAGTAATGCCGACTGCTGCTTGTTCGACGGTTGCGCGAAAACGTTCTTCGCTATCTCTAAGGGCAGCTTCTGCTTTTTTGCGATCGCTAATATCGCGCTGCACCCCAAAATACCCGGCAATTCTGCCCTGGGAATCGTTAATGCAAATATAATCGCCTTCCACCCAAATTAGCTCACCATCAAACTTGCGATTGTCATTTTCGATGTGAATTCTGCCAGCATCAAAAAATTGCCTAATAATTTCTCTGTCACCAGCCAAGTTGTGGAACAAGAAAGAGTTAAGCGTCACGCCAATAAACTCTTCCCTAGTAGCTCCGTATTGAGCGATCAAAGCATCATTTGCCTTCGTTACCCGCCCGTTAGAAAATACGTAATCCAAAACTTTTTCTTTGTCAGAGGTATCGTCCCAGTACACTGGTTCGTCCAGCATCATAAAGAAAAAACCATCTAAAGATTGAGAAAAAAACAATTCTAGCTGTTCCTGACTTTCCCGCAAAAATTCTTCGGTACGCCAGCGATCGATAATTTCTTCCCGCAAGTGTTGGTTAGCTATTCTTAAATCTTCAGTACGCTTGTGATATTTTATTTCTAGCTCATTTTTAAGGCGTTGCAGCACGAATTCTGACTGTTTTTTTTCTGTAATATCTTGAGTAACTACCATGCCTGCAAAAATTTCTGCCTGGTCGTTTTTGACTGGAGAAACTGTTGTTGAATAAAATCGATCGCGATATTTATATTCAAAATTATTCTCTTCTCCTGCTAAAGCTGCGCGATATTTGGTCTCAAAAAAATCCAAATCTTCTGGCGGCGATATTTCCGACAAGGTTTTGCCTTCCACCAGTTCTTTGGACAAACCAACTACTGCCAAACCTTGACCGTCAACCAAAATATAGCGCAAATCAGAATCGAACAAAAATACCGATCCATTCGGATAATGCTTGATCAGAGTTCGGTACATTTCCTGGCTTTTTTCAAGAGATGCGATTAACTCAATTCGCTCTAGGGCAACTCGCTTGTGTTCAGTAATATCTATAACAATACCGAGAGTTTGTTTCGGCGAACCGTCAGAGTTTCTCAAGAAAACAATATCTCTGCCCATAAACCAGCGCCATTCACCCCGAGCATTTCTCAGCCTGTACTCGCACTCAAATATTTCGCCGTCCTTGAGTGTTGATATTTTTGCTTGGATTTCCGGGATTTTTAGCAAATCATCGGGGTGCATAATTGTGGGAAAAAGTGCGTCTCCTAACTGTTGAACTTGTTCGGAGGAATAGCCGAGAATTTGGTTAACTTGGTTGTTGGTATAAATATTTCGATTTTCAGTAATATCGTAAATGTACGCAAGGCCTGGAAGTGCTTCGGTTATACTGTGAATAAACTTTTGATTTTCTCGGAGAGCGGCATCTGCCTCAATTCGCTCGGTGATATCTTGGGCAACTCCGACTATTTGTTTTGGCCTGCCGTCAGGAGTGCGAGAAAAAATTGCGTGCCGATCGTGAAACCACCGCAATTCGCCGCTAGGGTGCTGAATTCGGTACTCTGTTTCCAGGATTTCTCCATCTTTAGCTACGGCTATTTCTGTTTCGACATGAACGCTAAGTTTCTCTATATCTTCAGCATAAACTAGCAAAGAAAGGGCATCGTTTCCCATTTCCTGAACTTGTGCCGCCGTGCAACCATAAAACTCGGCGATGTAGCGATTTCCATAGAGATTGCGGTTTTCTATGAGGTCGTAAATGTATAAAACACCGGGGGTAGTATCAGCCACCCTTTGCATAAATTCTTGATTTTGTCGGAAAGAAGCTTCTGTTTGAGTTAGCTCAATGATATCTCTTTTCAGTTGTGCTTCTAATTTGCGCCGCAATTCTATTTCTTCCTGCAAATTCTCTTCGAGTTGCCGAATTTTTTCTTTTTGCTCTGCGACTAGCGCTTCGCAGGTGGTGAGGGCGCGATCGATCTCTGTGGGCTCACTACACATAGTAAGTTATTAATTTGCAGTTGCGGACTATAGTTGTGTCTAGCCTAACATTAGAAGGCTCCAGTCTTGACTGCAAACTAGCACCATTTCACACAAAATTTACAAATATATTAAGTTTTGCCCAGAAAATGCCTGCTGATTGAGATTATTCCCATTTTCTGCCTTCTTCGCTTTGTGAAATTGAAATGTGAAATTGACCGCAGCCAGACAAAAAATTTATTACCTTCTGCTTTGTTACCAGAAAGAATTGGTTGAAAGCCTCTGGGTTTGGCGTAGAAATTAAAAGAAGACGATTCATTACTCCCATCCTCGGACTGACCGGAAGAGGTCGCCCTCAAGCGGTCAACTGTCAACTGTCAACTGTCAACTGTCAACTGTTGAAACATAGCGGCTTTCATTTCGGAACTCCGGCGGTCAAAACTTCATGACTGTCAATTGTCACCAAAACATCATCTTCAATTCTCACACCTATACCGCGCCATTTTTCAGGAACCTCCGGCTGTCCTTCAACGGGTTTAATATAAGGAGAAATATAAATCCCCGGTTCCACCGTCAGAACTTGTCCTGCTTGCAAAAGTTGCGGATTTTCGCCGTACTGATAAACACCGACATCGTGCACGTCCAATCCCAGCCAGTGACCAGTGCGGTGCATATAAAATGGCTTGTATTTCTCCTCTTTAATTATCTCTTCAATGTCGCCCACCAAAAGTTTTAAATCCATTAAACCTTCCACCAAAACGCGCACTGCGGTTTCGTGAATTTTGCTGTAAGGATTTCCCGGATATACTTGACTAATTGCTTGGGTTTGTGCTTGCAAAACTAAGTCGTAAATTATCTGTTGTTCGGCGGTGAATTTGCCGCTGACGGGAAAGGTGCGAGTAATGTCGGCATTGTAGTAGCCGCAAGCACAACCGGCATCTATTAGCAGCAAATCATTTTCCTGCATTTGGCGGTTGTTTTCGATGTAGTGGAGGACGCAGGAATTGTAACCGGATGCAACAATTGAAGGGTAGGCGGGGGTGCCGCCGTTCATGCCGAAAATATGTTCTATTTCTGCTTGAATTTCGTATTCGTATCTGCCTGGTTTGGCAAATTCTCGGGCGCGGTTGTGGGCGGTAACTGAGATATTAGCTGCTTTTCGCATTAATGCTAATTCTGTTTGGCTTTTTACCAGCCGCATCGGGTGTAATATGATGTTGGAATCTTCGATCGCAGTGGGGCCTGTACCGCGTTTGGGGTAAGTTCGCATCAAGCTTTGCCAGTGGTTGAGGACTGTTTGGTCGAAATTGCGATCGCGCCCGAAGTGATAATATATGCGATCGGCTTTTTCTAAATATTTCGGTAGTTTTTCGGCAAGTTCGGCGATCGGAAACGCTTCATCGGCGCCGTACAAGGCTTTGGCGCCTTCAATTCCAGCGCGATAACCGTGCCAAGTTTCTTTTTCCAAGTCTTTTGGCTGCACAAACAAAACAAATTTGTGTTCTTCGTGGTGTGGTGCGAGCACTGCTACCGCCGCAGCTTCGTTGAAACCAGTTAAATAGAAAAAATCGCTATCTTGTCGGTAGGCGTATTCAACATCGTTGTGCATGACGGCTGCGGGCGCGCTGCGAAATATTGCTGTCCCGCTGCCAATTTTTGCCATTAACTGTTCGCGTCTTTGCCGGTATTCGATGGGGTTGGTCATCCGATTTTAGATTTTAGATTTTAGATTTTAGATTGCAGCCTACACAAGTATAGGGTGCGCGGTTAACTAGCCGTAGGGTGCGTCAGGGGGGAGAATTTTTGAGTAGGTACAAAACATATTCAGCCCCCTGACGCACCCTACAATAATTACTATTCATTACTCTAATCTTCTTCCTTCCAGGTAGAGGTCGCTATCCCCGGTCAACTGTCAACTGTCAACTGTCAACAGTCAACTGACAAGTATAGTCAACCATCCGAGACAAAGATGAGTTGCGATCGACTAAAGTCCACCTCGGATCGAAATTTGACCAATTTTCGCCATCTTGGCTCACTCTGACAGTTCTAAACTCTCGCTGCTTGCAGTTAACTTCCATCTGCACCCGCATTTTCTCGTTACTAAACTGCTGAGTTCCTAAAACTGTTCTGACAGGATAAGAGGGAGCACCGGGAAAATTGGATTTACTTAATTTTACGCTGCTGGGGTCAATGCAAATATCTACAAAACATCTTAATTTTTCGGCGCGGGCGCTCAAAGTATTGAGGGGAATAAAAATTAAAGTAGCTAGAAACAAGCTTGACAAATTATTGATTTTATGGGTGACAAATTTATTGTTCATCTGGGTTAATTTACGTTAATCTACTGTTGCTATTTTACAAACAAACTCGGCGGTTGAAACCGCTGCTACACAAACAAAACCCGCCTGCGCGGGTTGAATTTCTTCAGTCCGCGGAGGCGGACTTTGTTTGTGCGATCGTAAACTCAGCGAATTCTATTCGCCCTGAATATTTTCCGTGAAGATTAGCTTTTTAAAGCTGAGGAACGTATTGTTCTTTTTCAGGAACAAAAGTGTATTCAGAGACGATTAGGCGCAACTCTTCGCCGTCGATGGTTTCTTTTTCGATTAACAAATCGACTAAACGATCGACTACGGTACGATTGTCGCGAATAATTTGGCGCGCTTCGTCATAACAGCGATCGACAATCGATCGAACTTGTCCATCAATGCGAGAGGCAATTTCTTCGGAATATTCCGATCGCGCCGTGTAGTCACGGCCGAGGAAAATTTCGCTTTGTTGAGCTTCCAGGGCGATCGGGCCCAAGGTAGACATCCCGTAGCGAGTAACCATTTGGCGCGCCATACCGCTGACTTGCTGCAAGTCGTTGCCGGCACCGGTGGTAACTTCAGCGTCGCCGAAAACTACTTCTTCGGCTGCGCGGCCGCCCAATGCACCGCTAATCCGGGCTAGGATTTGGGATCTCGAAATCAAACCTTGGTCTTCGCTGGGCATAAACCAAGTTAAGCCGCGGGCTTGTCCGCGAGGAACTAAGGTAACTTTTTGTACGGGATCGTGGGCTTGAATGACTGTACCGACGATCGCGTGGCCGATTTCGTGGTAAGCAATCAAACGCTTACTCTTGCTGTCTACCAGCGGTGTACCTTCCATACCTGCGACGACGCGATCGACTGCATCGTCAATTTCCAGCATCGTAATCGCATCTTTGCGCCGTCTTGCTGTCAAAATGGCAGCTTCGTTGAGCAAGTTAGCCAAATCAGCACCGGTAAAACCGGGAGTGCGGCGGGCGATCGCATCCAAAGAAATCTCCTCAGACAGCTTCTTGTTGCGCGCGTGAACTTCAAGAATTTCCAACCTGCCCTTGATATCCGGTGTATCAACGCTAACTTGGCGGTCAAAACGTCCCGGACGTAGCAACGCCGAGTCGAGCACGTCAGGGCGGTTCGTAGCAGCAATGATGATGATGCCTGTATTGCCCTCAAAACCGTCCATTTCGGTCAGCAACTGGTTCAGGGTTTGTTCCCGTTCATCGTTACCGCCACCGATACCGGCGCCGCGCTGGCGGCCCACTGCATCGATTTCATCGATAAAAATTATACAAGGAGCATTTTCTTTAGCTTTCTTGAACAAGTCGCGGACGCGGGATGCGCCAACACCGACAAACATTTCGACAAATTCTGAACCGGAGATGCTGAAGAAAGGGACGGCGGCTTCACCTGCGATCGCTTTTGCCAGCATGGTTTTGCCGGTTCCGGGAGGGCCTACTAGCAGCACGCCTTTCGGAATCTTGGCGCCGACTGCGGTGAAGCGTTCGGGTTTTTTGAGGAAAGTCACGACTTCGGCAAGTTCTTCTTTGGCTTCTTCTACGCCTGCTACGTCGTCGAACAGTACGCCTGTTTTAGCTTCCATTTGAAAGCGTGCTTTGGATTTGCCAAAATTCATGGCTTGGCCTGGGCCCCCCGGCACGTTGCCGCCGCGGCGGAACAGGAAGAACAGCCCTCCTACTAATAAGAGAGGAAATACTAGATTGCCTAACACTCCCCAGATGGCGCCGTCGTTGCGGAGGGGGTGAGTGTCGAAGCTAATTTTGGAATCTCTGAGTCTAGAAACGAGTTCAGGAGCATTTGACGGCAAGTCTACCCGCCACCGCTGCTCGTGATTGTCCAGTTCGGGATCGACGGCTAGGATGATCGCAGTGCGGCCTCCGTCGTATAAATCAACACTGGTCACTCGATCGGCGTTTAAGTAATCTAAGAATCTACCGTAGCTCAGGCGGGTGCTGGCGGTGTTCTTGCTCATTTCTGCCGGGGACGCGGCGAAGGCTCCCTGCCACAGGAAAAAGCCGATGACTAGGGCGGGTAAAGTCCAAAGTAGTATAGTTTGCCAAGAAATTTTCATAAATGCGGGTGCCTTGAATTGGGGATAGATCGGGTAAGCTGGCGGTCTCGGATTAGTGTGACAAAAGTTTACACTCAGAATCTTTACTAAATTTAACTTAACAATGCACGATCGGGCAAGATGCCGGCGATCGTCGCGATCGAGAAAAAGTTAGCTTAGTTACGGTAAGGGCGATCGTCCCGAATATAATGTTTGGTGCTGATTTCAATACCGATCTAGGTAGAGTTAGAAGAATCGCCTCAAAACCCACTGTCTTTAAGCGCGGCAGTGTCCAGGGATAAGGCATGATAATGGTGAGGCTCAGTGAGGTAACACATTTCAATGACAACTAGACAGCTTGTTCCTAATTCGGCTATGCTGACGCAGCAGACTAAGATCGCTTCTCACAAATCGATTATTAGTGCTGATTTGGGTCGTACAGCAACTAAAGCTTGCGTGAGTCGCAACCCAAATGGTGTTGTTTTCATCCCTGCCAACGTGGCTACTATGCCCGTGGAAAAGGTGCGGGGCGGCAGCTTTGAGTCAAAAGCAACAGACCCTCTGTTGGATATGTGGCTGGAGCACCAGGGCAAGGGGTACGCCATCGGCCAACTGGCCGCTGACTTTGGCGCTAATCTCGGTGGGGCTGACCAGTCGAAAGTAGTAGATGCTTTGGTTAAGGTTTTTTCCTGTGCTGGATATTTCCAGATGAAGGGCGAAATGGCAGTAGTGCTGGGTTTGCCTTTTTATTCGCAGGATCAGTTTGAGAAAGAAAAGGAAGAGATTATCAGCCAACTGCGCTCTCCCCACGTTGTGGTATACCGCGGCGAGCGTTTGGAAATTGATATTCGCCACGTTTGGGTGATGCCGGAAGGATTCGGCAGCCTGATTTGGTGCGAAGCTCAAGACAACAAGGAGTTTACGCCGGAGTTGCCGGAACTGTCGGTGGCTGTGGTCGATATCGGACACCAAACTACCGATTTGTTAATGGTCGATCGTTTCCGGTTCGCCCGAGCGGCTTCTAAGAGCGATTCCTTCGCCATGAACAAATTCTACGAACAAGTTGCCTCAAAAATTCCGGGGGCAGACCCTCAATCCCTGTCTTTATTGGAAGGGGTGAACAAACCCGAAGGGCAGCGTTTCTACCGTCCTAGAGGAGCGACTAAGCCGACTAATTTAGATCCGATTATTAAGGATTTGCGGGAGGCTTTCGCTAACGAACTGTCCGAACGTTTGGTACAGTGGTTGCCGGAACGGGTGACGGACGTAGTTCTGACTGGCGGTGGCGGCGAATTTTTCTGGGAGGTACTCCAACCTTTGCTGAAAGACGCCAATCTTAAGGCTCACTTGGCTCAGCCTTCTCGGAAAGCTAATGCTTTGGGACAGTTTATTTATGCTGAGGCTCAGCTAGCCACGATAAAGTAACGCATTAAGGCTTGAACCCTATGGCACTGTGGGCAAAAAATAAGGCGAATTTCTCGGTGGCGTTTACGGAAGATGCTGCCGATCAAACTTTGCTGGCGGCTATTGAAAAAGAGTTGGCTTTTACGAAGTATCAGACTTTCAGCAATCTCTGCAAGCAAGCTTTGTGGCAGTTTTTGTCTGTATCTGAGTCTGCTAGCTCTACAGATAGCTCTGAGCGGTTGGAACAGCGTATTGCTGAACTTGCGGTCAGATTTGCTGAGTTTGAGCGCAATGTTTCTGCTGAGGAATTAAGCCGTTTGGAAGGACTGGAACATCACCTGAGTCAATTGGGCGCGCAGTTGGATCAGTTGCAGGGGAGTGTTGACAGTAAGTTTGCTCAAGTTTCTTTTGCCCAAGTTTCAAAAGTAGTAGAGCCTGATCCGATCGAGTCTGAGTCTGTAGCGAATGATACAGTTTCTGATGCTGAGGTTCCTCCTCGTCGGGAGTCCGATCCTTTATTGGAGCGTTTAAGTTCTTTGTTACCGCAAGATTTCTAGAATGAGGTAGAGCAAGGCTAAAAAGCCTTGAGATGTGATGTTAGTGGCCCGCTGTTGGCAGCAGGTACTGAATAAATAAACAAAGCGATCGCTCTTTTGAAAAAAAGGGCGATCGCTTTGTTATTAGTTATTGGTTATTAGTTATTAGTTATTAGTTATTGGTTATTAGTTATTGGTTATTTGTTATTTGCTGTTGGTTATTTGTTATTTGCTGTTGGTTATTGGTTATTTGCTGTTGGTTGTTGGTTGTTGGTTATTGGTTATTTGCTGTTGGTTATTGGTTATTGGTTATTTGTTATTGGTTATTTGCTGTTGGTTATTGGTTATTTGTTATTTGTTATTGTTATTTGTTATTAGTGCGAGCGTCCCCGCTCGCGTATTGTACAATACGCGAGCGGGGACGCTCGCACTATACATAAATGCAAAACTGAGATGCTCACATTCCCAATTCCCAATTCCCAATTCCCAATTCCCAATTCCCAATTCCCAATTCCCAATTCCCAATTCCCAATTCCCAATTCCCAATTCCCAATTCCC
>NZ_JAEQCE010000084.1:0-23693 GCF_020738665.1 Microcoleus sp. PH2017_08_TRC_O_A | reverse complement strand
CATCATTCTAATCCGATTTCGCGCTACAATGCTTATCTCAATGGTGTTTGTTTAAAAACATTCTTGAACTGGTTATCGGAATGGCTGGCAGAAGAAGCATTCCCTCAACCTTCAGTCTGGCACGGTCAGGATATTGCTAGTATTTGGGAAGTGGTGAATGGTACTGCATTTCAAATTGGCGAGACTAGGTTGGTGTTAATTCCCAGTGATGAGGGAGAGTTAGAAGAGTTTTGCGTACCGCAGGAATGGGTGGATATTCCTAACTGGAGTGCTGACTATTATCTCCCCGTACAAGTGAATTTAGATGGGGATGATGGTGAGTGTTGGATAGAGTTATGCGGCTTTGCGACGCACCGCCAGCTAAAGAATGACGGCAGATACAATGCGGGCGATCGGACTTATTGTTTAGCGATCGAGGAGTTAACAGAATCCCTTACGGTGATGCAACTTACTTTTGGGTTAAACTTGCAACAAGAAGTTTCACCATTGCCAAGTTTATCTGAAGGAGAGGCTGCAAAATTATTACAGCTTTTGAGCGATTCATCAATATATTCTCCCCGACTGAGAGTTACATTTGAGCAGTGGGCTGCATTTTTGGCAAATGATGAATTGAGACAATTGTTGTATGGAAAGCGTTTAGGGATTTTGGAGAAAAAGGAGGTAGCAAGCGGATTAATTTTCTCCACTCAAGATCGAGAAAATTTAGTTCACCGGGTCAAGAGTTATTTGCACGAAGGATGGCAGACAGTGGAGGGAATAGTAGAAAAATTAGGAACTTTAGAGCCTAATTTGGTTTATGCTCTAGAAGGAAATCAGAGGTATCGGGACGGTTATTCTAGCAGCCATAATAAAATTCCCACGCTGATTGAACTGTTGAAGGATAAGCGCAATAAAGGGAATCAATGGCGGGTCGCCGAATTATTAGGTCGCGTCGAACCGGGAAATGCGGAGGCGATCGCAGCATTGACTGATTTGTTACAAACAACTCAAGATGATATCTTGCGCCGTCAAGCGGCTGTGAGTTTGGGAAAAATTGACCCTAAAAATGCCAGTGCGGGTTTGAGAGTTGGTAAGATTATTAATTTGGAAATGCGACTTGATACCGAGCGCGTCGTGCTGGTAGTGACGCTGTTTCCGGAAGGAAGCGATAAAACGAACGTTCACTTGCGAGTAAGCCCCGTGCGATCGCAAACTCTGCCACCAAATCTCGAACTTCTTGTCTTAGATGAAGGAGGCGAAATTTTCGGGGAAGAACGCACGGATATGGTTAATGATAGCCTTGAATATGAATTTACGGCGGATCTCGGCGATTATTTTCAGGTGAAGGTTGCTTTGCAGCAAGTTAGCGTCACAGAAGATTTTACTATTTAACTCGATCGGTATTTGGAAGGTCAAAAGCTATGAGCAAACTCGTAATCTTGGAAATAGGGGATGTTGACAGCGAGCAGCGCTATCCTGTCGCCCTAAGAATTGGCGATAGCATTCACTCGGCTATGGCTGAAAGTAGGGGGCGGTTGCCACCGGCTAAAGATTTTCTGAAAGCCTATGAGGATTTGCGATTAGAGCGGACTGTACGCGGTTTTGGTTGTTATCGCAAATTAGAACATAAAAAAGGGCAAATTACCAAAAGTTCGGTTCAAGAATTAGCGGTTCAAGTGAAGGCGCGTATTAATACTTGGTTGAATTCTGGGGACAGTCTTTTTCAGTCTGTCAGGGATAAGTTATTACAAGTATTGAGTGCTGAGAAAGGCAATGTCAGATTGATGATTCAAACAGATGATATTTATTTCTGGGGTTTGCCTTGGCACCTCTGGGATAAACTTGACGAATTGAAAATTGAGCCTAGTTTCAGCAGGTTAACTAATACACTTGGTAATTACCAACCAACTAACTCTAAAAATAAGGTCAGAATTCTGGTAGTTTTGGGAGGACATACAGACATAAACCTTCAGGCAGATTTAGAGTATTGGAAATCGTTAATTGAAAGGGATGCCGAGATAGAGGCTGTAATAGCTATTCGCAGCACCCAGCTCAACGAACAGTTATGGAAGCGCAATTGGGACATTTTATTTTTCGCAGGTCATAGCTCTAGCAATTCAGATTACAGCCAGGGCAAGCTTGCTCTCAGTGAAACTGAAAGCATAGCAATTGAAGATTTAAAGTATGGTTTACAAAATGCGATTAAGCACGGGTTGAAATTAGCAATTTTTAATTCTTGTGACGGCATGGGATTAGTCAACGAACTAGCTTCGCTGCAAATTCCTGCTGTAATTGCCATGCGAGAGCGAGTGCCGGATGAAGTCGCTCAGAAGTTTTTGGAATATTTTCTAGAGGCATTTGCTAGAGAAAAGAAGCCTTTGCGGGACTCTGTTAGGAAGGCGCGAGAAAGCCTACACGGGATGATGGATGGTGATTATCCCTGTGCTAGTTGGCTGCCGATGGTTTACGAACACCCTGCTGTTGAGCCTCCAAGTTGGGATGAGTTGCTGAAGGGAAATGAGGAAGAGCGTCAGCGTGTTTCGATTTGGCGCAACCTTCGGACTGTATTGGTAGCTAGCGTGTTAGTCACAGGCACAGTCGTGGGAGTGCGATCGCTAGGATTGTTAGAACCTTTAGAAAAAACAGCTTTCGATCGAATCGCACAGATAATGCCGGATAAAGGGCTGGATTCCCGCTTATTAATTGTTGAAGTTACTGCCGATGATTTTAAGCAATTAAATAATGAATATCCCTTACACGATAAAACAATAGTTCGGGTTTTAGAAAAATTAAATAAGCACCAACCGCGAACTATTGGCTTGGATATTTATAGAGATGTTCCACAAGCACAAGGACGTGATGATTTAATTAAATACTTACAGCAGCACGAGCGGGTAATTCCTATATGTATGTTTCCTTGGGATAAATTTCTAGAAGGGGTTGCACCGCCTCCCGGTCTGCCCGACGCTCGTCCTGGATTTGGGGATATTGTAGAAGATTCCGATCGCGCGATCCGGAGACATTTATTGGCTATGAAGCCCTACCCGTCTTCTCAGTGCAAAACCTCATCTTCGCTAAGTTTTCAACTAGCTTTACACTATTTGCAAAACCAACCGAATAATACTGCCGATCGGAGTTCCAAGCTGCCAGTCGAGTTTCGAGAAAATTATTGGAAAATCGGCAAAACTGATTTCAAAAATTTAGAAACAGATCGAGGTTTTTATCAAAAAGAAAACTTAGGTGGATTTCAAATAATCTTGAATTATCGATCGCGCCGATCGCTCATTGACATTGCTGAGCGAGTAACTCTGATCCAAATTCTCAACGAGCAGGTCAATCCATCTGATATCAAGGATAAAATTGTTTTAATTGGTGTTACAGATCCAACTAGAAACAACGCAAACCATAACACACCTTACAACCAAGAGATTCCTAGCTTAATGTTTTTAGCCCAGAGGGTAAGTCAAATTATTACTGCCGTTGAGGATCGCATACCCCTGATGTGGTTTTTACCTCAGTGGGGTGATACTGTTTTGATTTTGCTTTGGTCTGTGGTGGGGGGTTTTTGTGCTATCCACCTTCAATCACGACTGCATTTAGGATTAGCTCAAGGAGCGCTACTCATTATTTTATCTGGGAGCTGCGGGTTTAGCTTGCTGAAATCAGGATGCGTGCTACCCCTCGTACCATCAGGATTTGCTTTGTTAGGTGCTAGCGGATGTTTAATAGTCTACAATGCTAGGAAAGACTCATAGCAGCTCCTACAGGATACCTATATGAAAACTCTGTTCACCTGCGCTTGGACGCTGGCGGTTATTAACGTGACAAACTGCTTAGTTTTGGGACAGGTGCAACTTAATTTAAACGGTATCGTAGTTTCTGAAACCCAACAACCACCCGTAAGTGATAGAGCTACCGATCGAAAGCCCACAGGAACTCGCGGGCCTTGTGAAGAGACAGCAGGTTTACCTTTTACCCCTTTTTTACCTCCTAACAGTCCAGATTTTTTAGTCTCGACAATTACCGATCGCCCTACCTTGTGGTTTTATGTTCCCTACAGAAGTCAAAGCGTCAGCTATGGAACTTTTTCTTTAGAAGATGCAGGAGGAAATCGCGTCTACAAAATCGATTTCAAACTACCTGAAACTCCGGGAATTGTTAGTGTTAACCTTCCCAAAGATCGACAACCTTTAGAGGTAAATAAAACCTATCGTTGGTATTTCCGACTTTACTGTTCATCTCAAACATTACCGGGGTCTAATGCAGTTTTTCATACAGGTTTAGTAAAACGGGTCGATCGAGGAAATCTTGACGCTCAGTTGCAGGCTGCAACAAGAGAAAATCGTGCTGCAATCTATATTGCTAACCAGCTTTGGTATGATATGCCTGACTTGGCACAAATTCGCAGTCGCCCTGATGACTGGGCGAACATCTTGAAAGCGATGGATTTGGAAAAGTTGAAGGAAGAAAAGATACTAGGCCCGGTACTGCCTCGCTAAAAGATTTATATCAAATCCGGGTTTTTTACCCTCGTTATATAGTGTCTGGTAGCCTCGGTATAAAAAGACTATTCTTACAACCAATTTCCGATCATAACAAAAGGAGCCCAATAATAGGGATCGGATTTTTTGGCTAGAAGTGATAATTGGGCTTGGCGGAGCGCTTCAGCTTTATTCACATTAGGTTTTTTTAGTTCATTATAGAACTTAACCATTAGTTCCGCCGTAGACTCATCGTCAACATACCATAATGTTGCTAATGTACTGCGCGCTCCCGATCGCACGGCGACTCCAGCTAGCCCTAATGAAGCTCTAGGATCGCCCTTGGCTGTTCTACAAGCACTCAAAACCAATAATTCAATATTATTATCTTTGCGATCGCGCTTGCTGCTGAGTATATCACTTAACTCTTTACTCTGAATCACGCCATCATAAGCTACAATAAAAGTTTGTTCTGGATCGGAACTGAATTCACCATGAGTTGCTATATGAATCACTGAGGAAGGAAAAGAGTTAATTTGCTCTCTTAAGCTATTTTTGATAAAATCTTGGTTAATCAGCGGTTTTTCGCTGTTAGAAACCTCTTGTTTGATATTTCCTAACTCCCGATCTACATATTTAAGAGCGGGGAAAGCTTTTCTCCCAGGAAAAATCCGTTCTTCACTCAAGCCTGCAATTAAAATTTTCAACCTTTCTGGTTGCCAAGAATGAGGACTGATGAGTTGCAACCCTGGTGCTAGGGCAATAGCATATTTTTCGATTAGATAAATTTCTTTTTTAGTAACTTCATCATAATGAGATAAGACGCTCATTGGAATATTGCGGAAGCTGCTATCTAGGACGAATACTAATGTTCTTAACTCAGGGTATTGTTCGAGATATTTATTAAAAGGTTTAATTAACCACCCATAAATTATTTTAGAAATTTTTGTAACTTCAGCAGGTGCATCTGCTTCGCTCAATTCGCCTTGCAAGTTTTTCAGAAGAGTCTCAACTTTTCTGCGAGGTGTATCGGATGGGCGATGGTGCAATAGTCGATCGGGTAGGGAGACAATAATTTCTAACCTATCTTCTAAAATAATTGGATAAATCACTGCCGCTGTTCGATCGAGCCCATCAATTTGTTTAGTTTTAACCTGAAGACAAGCATCTCTAAAAAAGTTATCTAACTCAGCAACTTGAAGGGCTTCAATGACATTTCGGGCTTGCTTCAAATTCTCCTGACTCGGTTCTTCGCCCCGCAACAACAAATCCACCAATTCGCGATACACTGGTTCTACCCGATCGCGAAAATCGAACTGTCCGTCCCGACTAATTGGCACCAAATCGTTGCGTACCGACTGTAAAGTATTAAATGCAGCCGTATAAGCCGCGATCGCCCCCTCAACATCCCTCGCCTTCCCATCCCGACGAATCCGCCCCAATTGCCACTGCCACTGATAGGCAAGATCCGGCGAATTTAGCTGCACGTTTTGCGACAAAAGTAAAGCTTGTTCCGTACATTGTTGAGCCTCTAACCATTGCTGTTTCTGTTCGTAAATTCCGCCCAAATTACCCAAAGCATAGGCTGTTGCCCTTAAATCGCCTAAATCCTTACCTAATTTGACAGCTTGGGCTCCCAGATTTACAATTTCTCTCCAAGATAAATCTTGAGTATTTTGAGACAAGCTTTCAGAAACAGTTAAGGAATCGGGCAAACAGTAGTTAGAGAGTGATTCTGACTTTTCAGCCCTGAAATTAGGTGGGTTATTTGCAGCTTTTAATTCTTCATTTTTCAGGTTAGCTAAGCTATTCATCAAGCTAACTTCACCATATATTTTATGGCGGCTCGGCGGTAGCTGACTCAACTGAGATAAAATTGCCAACCGCAACTCTTCTGCTTCTCGGAGATTTATCTTATTCCCAATTTTTGGATCTACTAAAAGGCTGAATAAATCTAACCTTGCCTGGATTTTAATAAAGGAAGTTCCAGCAACCTCGATCGCTCTTCGATAGTAATCTAAAGCAGTTGAGTAATAATTTATTTGAGTGTTATCTCCAGACTCAGCTAGAAATCGATTTCTATTCCCCGAAGCTTCGTAAGTATTGCCTAAACTCAGCCAAACTAAAGCTTTTTCTTGATTGTTTTTCTCTTGAGTAATGGCTCGATCGACTGCTGCCAAAAACTTCTGTGAATTGTCTAAAAATCCAAGCTGCCTCAAAACATCGCCGAGTAGGCGACTTCCTGTTAATTGGATGCTTTTAAAATTTGGATTTAATTGTTTTTGTAAAAGCCCTTGTAATCGATCTAAACTTTTGCTGTCGGTTAACTGCGAGCAAGTTCGATCGGGCAGGGCAAATTTTCCTTTGTTATCCACCTCGATCGCGGGTATTAATGTTTGACAAGCCTGTTCGTAAAGCCCTAACTCTTGCATGGCTTTGACTTGAGAAATTAAACTGCGCTTCCACCCGAACTCATCCTTTAATTTAACATAAATACTAGCAGTTTGCTGCCAACTTTTTAAAGCAATATTGACTTGCCCCCGATCCGATAGCCCGTTGCCTTTGATATCAAGAGTCTGAGCGATCGCCCTTAATTCTGCTGGCGAATTTGCTCTTGATTCCTGCGGCAACAAACTCAAACTTTTTTCAATTGCTTTTTCGGCCTCCTGCCAGCGTCCAAACTGTTGGTAAGTTAACGAAAGATTGCTGAGGGCGATCGCTTGATTTAACCAATCTCCCTTAACTTCAAAAGCCGCCGCAGCTTGCTGCCAATATTTTGCTGCTTCCTCAAATTCTCCCGCCGCATAGCGTTCCCTCGCTAACTTTTCCGATTCACTTCCCTCTCGCTGCTGGAGGGCAGTAGCACTCAACCCTACAGGAACTTGTATCATTCCTACACGATCTTGTATCGTCCTTGCACGATCTTGTTGAGTAATTTCTGTTTTTCCTACTTCCCCATTAAATATTTGGTTAGCTCGGACATTTGTTGCTAAAAAAGAGAACAATACTGTTAAAAATAGGAGAATAAATAACCTGATTTTTTTTATCTTGATTTGGCGCACAAGTTTCAAAAAGAAAACCTCGATCGCACTGAAAAATGTAACCCTTTTTCTTGCCATGTCCTCTGCCTCGAATTCACGTCAACTAAAGGAATGCCCCAGTAAAAACTTGCTGCAAGTCGATCGCTCATTTCCCACCGCAGTCCCGCCCCCATAGACACCAAAGTTTGAGGGTCAAAATCCTCTCTACCGGAGCTGTTCCACACCGTGCCTGCATCAATAAAAGGAGCAATTTGAACGACTCCTAACCCTCGATCGGACCTACCAACAATCGGAAATCGCAACTCGGCTGATGCGGAAATTCCGTTATCGCCCAAAAGTAGATCCTGCCGGTAGCCTCTCACGCTATTGAAACCTCCAAGACCAAATTGCTCCAGAGGTAAAAGCGCTCTATTTGCTAATTGCAAGTCGCTGCTGGCAAAGACAAAAGTGTCTCTTGCCAAACGGCGAACCCACTGCGCCTGTCCCCGCCATGCCAAAAATCTGCTGTCAGGAGCTTCACTGTTAACAGTAGCATTAAAAGCACTCAATCCTAAGCTAAATTGCGATCGAAACGCTAATAATTCTTCATTACTTCGCACCGTCCAATCCTGAAAGAATCGCAGGGCCGAAATGCGCGATCGCCCTTTTTCATCGGCTCCCGGAGAGAGGGGGAAATCTTCACCTAAAATTGAAGTGCCACTTTCCCGCCGAGTTGCAGTCAAACCGAGGGCAAATTCTTGTCTGGGAGTCCTTAATAAAGGTTGGCGCATCGTAATATCTAAATATCGCGCCGCTGCTCTGAGATCGACATCTTCAAAAGGCGGTTCGACGACGCGATTTGCAGTTGTTCCTGCTGCTACCTTAATCGTACCGTTATTCGGATTTAAGGGCAATGTATAACTTAAATCGAAAGCATTGCTGCCGTCGGTATTCGTGTAGGCAAGGCTCAAATCATCTCCCCGGCCCAATAAATTTGCTTCGTTCAGTTGCACTTGGCGGCGGACAGTACCGACGCTTGGAGCTCGGCGGTTATCGATCGCTACTTCGACACTAAAAGTTTGTTCCTCCTCGAATTTAACTTCTAAACTGCTTCTGTGTACCTGCGAACCGGGTATCAATTCAGCGGTAATCTTTTTAATTAATGGATCGAGTTCGAGCAATCGCAGAGCATCTAGCAGGCGAGAAACTTGTAAAGGTTGCGATGCGATCGCCAAACGGCTGCATACATAATCGAGGTTGAGGCGTTGCCTTCCCGTCCGCCTCCTGACTCGAATTGATTCTAATCCGCCTTCGACAATTTTAATAATAACTTCTCCAGGAACGCCCCTATTTTGCAATCTTTGATTTGGTTCTTCGCTGGTAGTAGGAATGTAGGCAAAAGAGTTAATATATCCTCTTTGGTTGTAAAACTTTGTGACTTCCGAAATTACTTGCTGCAATTGAGCAAAAGTAATTTGTCCTGCTCGAAATCGATTAGTAGTGCTGTCTAATTCTAAAAATTTTCGGGTAATTTCTCGATCGAGAGTTTCCTGACTAAAAACAGTATTGCCAACAAAGCGAAAATTAGCGATCGAGATTGCCTCGATCGCCTCATCAGTTTTGCTATCTTCCGGCGTTGGAGTTGCCGTTGGAGTTGCGGGCGATCGATCTGCTGGCGGCACTGGGATAGAACATTCGTAAGCTTCACCGGTATCGGAATTGGGTTCAGTCTTTCTTTCTTCCAGGGTGGGAGAGGGCTCTGTAGGTGGCAGATTTTGCGGGTTTTGCCGGGAAGGAGTGGTTTGCGGTTCTAAAGGTTCTGCGGGATTGGGTACTTGAACCGTCAAGTCTGGGCCGCCCGGATTCAACTCTCCTGCTGGTTGCAGCAAAGTTTCCGCCTTCAGCGGCCAAGCCGCCAAGCTGCTTGCTAACAAGCCCGCACTCAACGGCAGCCAGCGATCGCCCCTGTTCCGGTTTCTGTTATTGAACATCGCAGGCTGGGTGGGGAATAACGGGACTTTGCAGCGGCACCGCAGCAGGATAAGCAGTGAAGATAACTTCTCCTTTGCTGTTAACCGCCAAACCTCGGGCTGCTTGGATGGGGCGAGAAGCGGGGCGAACCGCTTGCTGGGGTGCGGCAGTTCTCGATCGCCCTTCGACAGGCGGTACGGCGTCAGCTAAACCGACGGTTGCAGAGCCGCCACTGAGGGTTTCCCCTGGATTGGCAGGCAAGCCGCGCCCTGTTCTGGTAAAGGTTCTATCTTCTCCCGGCTTCCGTTGATTGGGACAAATTTGGGCGATCGCGTCGGGATTGGCGATCGTCTCTGGTAGCTTAGCCACGCCTTGGGTGGGGTCTGCTTCAGGGGTGTTGAGGAGTATCTCGCCGTCGAGTTGCGGGCCGGCCAGGGAGGTAGCGGTGATGTCGCTGGTGAGGTTGGAGGCGGGATCTGTGAGGCGGCGCGATCGGGCTCCGAAAATGCCTTCTGGGGCTGTAATTTCGACGCGGCCGGCTTCGCGGTTGACTGCATTGGCTGTGATGTCGCTCTTGATACCGGCAATTAAGGCTCTGGTATTGATGTTGATATTGCCGCCCCTAGCATCGCCGGTGGCGGTAACGGTAATGTTGCTGTTGTCGCGCATCAGTAAGTAGTTGGACGCTTGGAGGTTGATATTGCCGAAGTCACCGGATCTAGTTTCTGCCGTAATGGTTCCTCTGTCTAGTCTGATATCACTAGCTGTTACCTCCAGGTTGCCGGCTGCTGGTGTCCCTGTTCCCAACCGACTGCTAACTGTTAGTGTTGCTCCCCTCTCAACCGTCAATCTTTGAGTAGTGACGTTCAAACTGCCAGCATCGCCAGAACCGCCCCGCGTCCGAGCTAACAAGCCGCTGCGGAGTACCTCGCCTTCTTCTGTCCGCACTGCTTCACCTGTTTCTGTCCTGCCAATGCCACTCAATTCTACAGAGTCGGAAGCTTTAACCACAATACTGCCTCCTGGCCCTGCACCCAGAGTAGAGGCTGTTATCTGTCCGCCGTCCCGAACAACCACCCGCCTTGCGTCAATTGTGATATTGCCCCCGGCAGCACTTGCTTGTGTGCTGGCAAATAAAGCGCTGGGACTCCCCTCAGCCGAGGTTCCGATTACTTCCACTAATTCCGCAGGAGTAACTGCTGCTGTTTCTGCTGACCCAATACCTCGAACCGTCAAGGTTCCTCCTGACCCTTCGCCGAACGTTGTTGCGGAGATCCGGCCGCCCCCCTGGACTGTTAACCGTCTGGTTTCCACCGTCAAATTACCTCCGTTTCCCGTTGCTGGCAAAATTTCTCCCTGTTCTGTTTGTTGACCGTTGACTTGAGCGAATATACCACCGCCACTCCTTACCTCCACTGAGTCAGAAGCGCGAATTATTAAATTTCCTGCATTGCCAGAGGCAAAAGTAGACGTTGATATCTGAGCTACTTCCTCCACAATCAACTGTCTGGTATTAACTGTTAAATTTCCTCCATTTCCATTTGCTTGTGCATTTGCAAATAAACCACTAATTCCTGACAATTGCACCAAATCGGTGGCGTTTACTGTTAAATCTCCCGATCGACCAATACCGCTAGTAGTGCTGGCAATCTCAGTTTGACCTTGCAGAAACAACTGTCTGGTTTCAACAGTTAGATTACCTCCATTTCCCGTTGCCTCTAAACCGACTCCAGAAAACAAACCACCAACGTTCAGAGTGACTTCAGCATCTATGACAGGAGTCCTCAGTTCCACCAGTTCCCTAGCTCGGACGGTTAAATTTCCGGCATTGCCAGCCGCAAAGGTAGCAGTTTGTGCGACTGCTCCTTCTCGAATACTCAACCTCTCCGTATCAATGTTTAAATTGCTGCCATTGCCATCGCCCTGAGTTTCTGCCAGCAAGCCGCTACGGAAAAAGGGGCGTTCTTCGGTTGTAGTGCCAATTAGTTCTAGGGAATCGGAGGCATTTACAGTTAAAGCGCCTCCTGGCTGCGATCCTTCAGTGATACTTAATATTGCCGAACCGCCTGTCAGGGCGACAGTTCGGCCCTGTACTTGAATGGTTCCACCTCCGAGACCACTAACGTCGGCGGATGCTGCGTTGGTGAATTGGATGTCACCATATTCCGGGGCTGGTTGGGCATTGCCGATTCCGATTTGTCCGCTGCTATCCAAAGTAAGTTGACCGTTTCTCACAGACCAAAGCTCAATCCGCCCTCCTTCAGCCATGAGGTTTCCGCCGTCTAGGGTGACATTGCCCCCAATGAGCGCTAAGGTATTCCCGGCTTTTACTTCAAGACCAGCAGGGCGATCGCTCCTATCTACTTGGTCATCATCACCTAAGCTGAAGTTGTGGCCATTCCCCTCAATGCGGATCTGTGCGGGAGTTCCTGTAAATTGCAAGCTGGTAGGAATACTGATAGTTAGCAGAGGAGTTGTTTGGAGATTTCTAGCACTAAATGAAGTGCCGTCAGCAAAATTAATACTATCGGCTGTAGTGCCAAGAAACGAGCCACCGATATTCAGGCTGGCATTCGGGCCAAAAATAATGCCGTTGGGGTTGAGGAGAAATAGGTTAGCGTTGCCGTTAGCTTGGAGGATGCCGTCAATGTTAGAAATTGACCCACCTGTGACGCGAGTGAAAATATTTTGAATCGTATCAGCGTTGTTGAAAAATGCTGTGCCACCAGTGGGGACGGAAAATTCCCTAAAGCTATGGAACAGGTTGCGGCCCGCTGCTGTGCCACCTTCAATGGTGAAGGTGTTGTCGTTTTCGGTGAAGGTGGAATTGTTGGGTAGAGTGGCATCGGGGAGAATTTGGGCAGTTGCCAAAGTGGGAAAGCCACAAATGTAAAAAAGAATACAGAATATTTTTAATTTTGTTTTATTTTTCACGGGGATGCAGGATATAAAAACGGGCGATCGATGAAAATATTAAGATGATTAGTCCTGGAGGCAGAAACCGATTTTTTTTACAAAAATAAGGCACTCCCGACCTTGAATACTCATAAAAAACCTGGTTTTTTTAGTATTTATATGCAAGTCCTAGTTATCTTACAACACAAAGAGCCGAAGATATAGCAGTCGCTAAGGTGCTTTGGTCACTGAGCGTAGTCGAAGTAGGCATTTCGACCCTTCGACTACGCTCACATAAGTAGGTTGGGTTTAAGAATGATCCCTCCGCTTCGCCCAACACCTTCTTCTAGTTGATGTTGGGCGGAGCGTTTAGCGGAGGGTTCTCTTCGTTCAACCCAACCTACAGATCTAACTACGGATATTATTAAGAAATAGGTGTAACTGTAGTGCTTATATTTCCAATTGCACCTACACCTAAAACTGTAAAGCTGCCTTCAGTAGCAAATGTCGAACCTGCAAAAGCAGTGTCAATTGCTTGTACGCTCCAATAATAAGTACCCGGTCTGAGATTTTTCAGCGTCCAATTTGTGTTTTGATTGACATTGCCCATTTGAACTACTTTGCGAGTGCCATTGCTATTAGCCATCGGAGACATAATATCTGAACCTCCAGGAGTTGTTCCTACTCGCAGGTTATAAGTTAAACCTGCTTGCGGTGTTTCAGCATCAGTAGCAGGACTCCAGTTTAGGCTGACAGAATTACCATTAACTGAAGAGATCAGTCCAGCGGGTATTACCGGGACAGTATTTACAGTGAAAAGGTTGTTTCTGTAAACTTTGGTACTAGCAGAAGGAGAACCCAAGCGATTGCCAGCTAAGAGCAGATCCAAGTCGCGATCGTTGTCATAGTCTCCCCAACTTACTGAACTGCCAAAAACTCCTTGTAAGTTGGTACTAATATCGGTAAACCTGCCGCCATCATTGCGGTAGAGTTTTGAGATTCTGGATGGCGAAGCACCTGTCAAAAGAATATCTAAGTCCCCGTCATTATCGTAATCTCCCCAATCTACAGAGCTATAATAAGCTCCCTGCAAGCCCGCTTGAATCTCCGTGAAACTGCCAGCATCATTGCGATAAATCTTAGCAACCGGAGATGAATTGCTCGGCGTTAAACCAGTCAAAAGTACATCTAGATCGCCGTCATTGTCATAGTCTCCCCAAGCTGCATCACCCGAAAAAACGCCCGTTAATGGCGCACCTATATCTGTGAAACTGCCATTATCGTTGCGATAAATCTTAGAGATATCTGCTGAAACTGAACCATCAGAATTACCAGTTATGAGAATATCGAGATCTCCGTCTTTGTCGTAGTCACCCCAATCTGTTGAACCCTGCCAAACTCCCTGTAAATTTGCGGCTGTATCTGTAAAACTACCGCTGTCATTACGGTAGACTTTCGCAATCTTAACCGAGGAACCAGAAATAATGGCACCACCTGTCAGAAGTATATCGAGATCGCCATCATTATCGTAATCTCCCCAATTTGCTGAACTATTCCAAACTCCTTGCAAGTTAGCACTGACATCCGTAAAATTACCGCCATCGTTCCGATAAACTTTCGAGACTGGATTTGAGGCATTATCCAAACCTGTTAGCAGAATATCAAGATCGCCATCTCTGTCATAATCTCCCCAATCGATCGAACTATTCTTAACTCCAGTCAAAGCAGCATTAACATCTGTAAAGTTGCCGCTATCGTTTCGGTAAACTTTGGCTACAGAATTCGGACCGTTTGTGCCTGTCACCAAAATATCTAGATCGCTATCGTTATCGTAATCTCCCCAAGCTGCCGAACTGTAGAAAACTCCGTCCAAATTAGCATTAATGTCGGTAAATAGTTCTGTGGATGCTGGATTAGCTGCGATCGCAATTCCTTGAGAAAACTCCGAAGTGTTATTATTCTGGTCAGTAGCAGTAGCAGTAATAAATTGACCGATGGGAACAGCCAACGGTAACTTAACGGCGACTGTCGCATTGCCACTACTATCGGTCGTCACAATCTGGAATCCAAGGAAGTTCTCTCCTTCTCCATAACCGCCACCGCCAAAACCACCACTACCAAATTCACCACTACCAAAACCAGAGTCATCTAAAACCTTGTTAGAGAAGAACTCTACTCTGAATGTAGTGTTGGGAGTGCTGTTTATCTTCCCTTCAATTACCGTAGTCTCACCGCTAGAGATAGCGGAAGTCAACTCAGGGAAATTCTGGAATTTGTTAGGACCAGTGTCGCTATCTCCCACATCATTTACAGTCAATCCATTATCTCCTAAATCGATTCCCAAGAGTTCGTTCCCAGAAATAGAATTAGACAAAATAGCATTGCCCGTTGCACCATCACCCATAAGATAGATACCGTTTCTACCGTTACTGAATATCAAGTTTGATGCCCCAAGTGCTGTTCCACCAATAGTATTGTTAGGCGCACCCAACATCAAAATACCACCTTTTGTATTTCCCAATTTTTGAGTACCCGTGATATCGCTACCGATATAGTTGCCCTGAATGAGGTTATTGCTAGCACTTGCCCCCTCTATGTAAATGCCAACACGATCGTTACCCGATATGATATTTCTTGCTTTAAGTGTTGTACCGCCAATAGTATTATTAGGCGACCAAACTGAAATGCCACTAAAGCCCGTACCTAAATCTTGAGTGCCAGTTACATCTGTACCGATGAAGTTTCCTTCAATGATGTTGCCGCCATTACCAGCCAATCGAATAGCGTCAACACCAAAACGGTTGATTGTCAATCCTCTAACCGTACTGTTGCCAGCAGAGATATACAAACCATCCACTGATACATTACTGCCATCTAATTCAATTACTGGTCGAGTTGAATATCCTGGCTGAGTCATGCCATCAATAATCGCTGAATCGGTAATTTGTGGCAGTGGCGATAGCGGTCGAATGGTAAAAGCATTGGTGCTGGTATTGTAGCCCGCATCGGTACTCGGAATTTTGAAGAGAACTGTATCCTTGCCAGGGCTGCTATTGGCCCAATTTAAAACCGCCCGTAAACTACCAGGCCCACTGTCTTTGGTATTGGTAACAACATTCGGTGGCTCATCATTATCGGCGATCGTCACTGTCGCACTGCCATCTTTCCCAATAGTGTAACCTTGACCTGTTGATAACGTAAGCGCTACCGTTTCATCTCCTTCCACTAAATTGTCATCAACTGGAACGATCGGAATGGCGACACTTGACTGACCGGCAGGAATCGTGACACTTCCACTCAATCTCTGATAATCTAGACCTGCACTAGCTGTTCCTCCCACCAAATAATCGACCTTCAAATTGTATTTTGTTTGACCCTTCCGAGAAATAGTCACTGTACCAGGATCGCCATTTTCTGAAGCACTCGGATCTGTTGCCTCTATAGATACATTTGGCTTAGTTCCGTAAATATTTAGCTTCCAACTATCCCAGAATCCTTGAATTTGATTTCCGTTTTCATCAATAACTTCTAATGTCCAGTCGCCTTTAGAAGATTCTCCCCAAGAGCGGTTAGAAGTGAATAGCCAAGGTGTTTTAGTTGATTCAGGCTTTATTGGATAGTTATTGTTGGGATCTCTTTCCTTAGGTAATGCCAGCACTAACAATGAATTTGTACCGTCTGGCGATTTTAATTTTACCGTTAAATCGCCCCAATCATTGTGGTCAATGTCAAACACAACTTCAACTTTCTCGACATTAATATCTTCATTAATTGTTATCTTTGAAGACAAACCTGTTTCTGTGCCATCAGGGATACTTGCCTTGACAATTTGTAAGTTAGAACTCACCTGAACTTCTCGATCGACAGATGTCCAATTAGCAGCTTTTTCCACCGCAGCTTTTGGATCGACAGCCCCAAAACCGTATTTGTGGTTAACCCAATTCCCTACTCCATTTTGTGACCAACCTGGATCGAAAGCATCATTTTTCTGAGCAGTTCCTACTAAGATGTGCTGCACGTCCCGCCAACTCAAAGAGCGATTTTTTTCTAACATCAAGGCAACAACCCCTGATACGAAAGGTGCCGCCGCTGAAGTTCCGCCAAAGCCAGTGGTATAGTCCTTCTCGTCGTATCCCCTGCTACCTTGCAGATCGGGTGTGGTAATACCGATTCCGTTGCCACTCGAATATGCAGATACTAATAGAGAGGCTCCCGGTTCGCTATAAGGTGACTTGTAGCCCCGATTGTCGATCGCACCTACGGCGATCGCATAGCGAGAATTAGCCAATCCGTTATAGTTGACATTTCCGTCATCTAAGGCATCGTTACCAGCACCAAAAACATAGATATTACCAAGTCCGCCGCGCCCCAGTTTGACTCCTTGCCGCATCGCTTCCACACCGGGACCGGAGTCACTCAGCCAATCCTCTTCCTTCCAACTATTGTTGTAGATATCAATGGACTGATTGCGCTTTTTATCAGACAGGTCATACAGCGCATTCGCTAAAATTATATCGTCAAATTTATCAGCAATTAGGCGCAATCCAGCGAAGGAAGCTTCCGGAGCAACTCCACTGCCTTGATAGCCATTAGAACCATTAGCAAGCGCAACTCCTGCTACCGATGTTCCATGAGGATTGTAGGTACTGAAATCCAAACCAAACTGATTGATTTTTCCAGTGTTTAACTGTCCTTCATTGTTAATCCTTAATTGCCAATAACCCGGTGCCCACTGGTTATTAGCATCGGCCAAACTCACCTGCGGTTTGAAACTGCCCGTAAAAGGTGCAAAGGCGGTCGAGATTGGTGTTGTTGCTCGATCGTCAAATGTTGTACCAGAAAAATTACTGCCACTACCGCCGATATTTCGGAATAGTTCAACTTCTGGTGGTGCAGCAGGCGGATCGCCCGGTCTGGGGAACCAATTGCGCCACGAAGACCGGAAAACTAGGGGGTCAAATATGGGTTCTTTGGGGCTTACCAAATACCCTTCCAAATCAGAGATTTTGGGGTGCTGGATATTCAGTTGAACGTTCACGTCCGTTACCACTCCTGTCAGAGGAACCTTTATAGGGAAAGTCGTCTGCCGAAAGTCTCTGATTCCACTATTCAGGGAACTGTCCGTGGAATATTCCTTAATCACTTTCCCCTGGTAAGTGGGTAAGGGATTGGCATCATTTTCGTTGAAATCCCAACTCAGATCCGATCGATATTGAGATTTCAATTCTGGATGCTCGTACTCAAAGCCGTCGTCAACAATGCCAATAACTACACCCTTCCCTCGCGCTAACTCCCAAGCAGACATCACATTAGCGGTTGGGTTAATGCCTGTTTGCAAGTGCCACTGAGTTCCATCTTTTACCAAAGGTTCATCCTTGGGTTCCGACAGCAATTTTGGCTGTATGGGAACAAGGGGATAGGCAAATTCTACCGGACTGAGCGAAAGTAAAGACTGCTGAACTTGCAATGGATCGGCATCTTCTGGAAATTGCCATCGGTAAGTGTTGGGAATGTGTCCGGCTGTACCTAAATCTAAAGCGCCTAAACTACTAGCCAACTGCGAGGAAGAACTGCCGGGGGTCAGCCAAACTAACCATTCTCGCGTTTTAGCCAAGGTTTCTGGATCGTATTTTTTTAGATTAGCTGAACCTGCGATCGCCAATCTGACTTCATCAGACAACCCATCTGCACCCGGATCGCTAATCAGCGCAAACCTTTCACTCGCAACCGGGCTAGCACCACCTGCTTTATCATAGGCGATCGCCGATAATTGATAGCGCCCCGGTGCTAAACCGCTCAAATTATCACTAAAGTTAAATCGGCCGAACCCATCACTGTCAGTGGTAAATTCAGTAACATCATTAGCGATTTCAATTTTCTCACCACCTTCTTTTTGGAACCAGAAATCGACTTTAGCAATATCGCTGACTCCTTCTGTATCAAAAACCTTAGCGCCACTAAAGCTAATTTTTTCACCCTTGGTATAGAGAGGTAAAGTTCTAAATTGTAAATCCCCCGGCGCACTATTGACTAACAAATTGCGACTCGCTTCATTGCTAGCTGCACCAGATTTATCGTAGCCGATTGCCTTCAACTGATATTTACCCGCCACTAACCCACTCAACGTATAATTAAAAGTTGCCCAACGATTGTCGGAACTGTCGGAAGTAAAAGTAGTAACATCATTAATATCTGTCCATTCTCCCCCCTCTTTCTGCAACCAAAAATCTACTTTGGCTAAAGTATCAGCTCCATTAGCATCAAAAATTTTGCCATTTGTTAGCGGAATTGCCTCATTGGGTTTAGCAATATTTGGCAGGCTAAATTGCAAATTTTCTGGCGATCGGTTAACCGGAGTTGGAGTTGGCGGTGTCGGAGTTGGAGTTGGCGGTGTCGGAGTTGGGGTTGGCGGTGTCGGAGTTGGGGGTGGCGGTGTCGGAGTTGGGGTTGGCGTAACTGTAGCTTCTTTTACAATAAAGCTTTTGAGTACCGTCTCGCTGGTAGCGCCTGCTTTGTCATAGGCGATCGCCTTTACCTCATACTCACCTGCACTTAAATCCGACAAATAATAGCTAAAAGTTCCCCAGCCTTGACTATCAGCGATGAAATTTTCAGCATTAATAACCTTGAGCCATTCTCCGCCTTCCTTCTTTCTAGAAAATTCTACTTTTTCCAGGTTATCAACACCGTCGGCGTCGTAAACTTTACCGCCTGTAAAGCTGATTGTTTCTCCCACTGTGTAAGCAGGTAAAACATCAAATTGCAAGTTTTTAGGAGCTGTATTTGTTGGCGGTGTCGGAGTTGGCGGCGTAGGTGTCGGGGTTGGCGGTGTCGGTGTCGGAGTTGGCGTAACCGTAGCTTCTTTGACAATAAAGCTTTTGAGTACCGTCTCGCTGGTAGCGCCTGCTTTGTCATAGGCGATCGCCTTTACCTCATACTCCCCTGCACTTAAATCCGACAAATAATAGCTAAAAGTTCCCCAGCCTTGACTGTCAGCGATGAAATTTTCAGCATTAATAACCTTCATCCATTCTCCGCCTTCCTTCTTTCTAGAAAACTCTACTTTTTCCAGGTTATCAACACCGTCGGCGTCGTAAACTTTACCGCCTGTAAAGCTGATTTGTTCTCCCACTTTGTAAGCAGGTAAAACATCAAATTGCAAGTTTTTAGGAGCTGTATTTGTTGGCGGTGTCGGAGTTGGCGGCGTAGGTGTCGGAGTTGGCGGTGTCGGAGTTGGCGTAACTGTAGCTTCTTTGACACTAAAGCTTTTGAGTACCGTCTCGCTGGTAGCGCCTGCTTTGTCATAGGCGATCGCCCTTAATTCATAATTCCCCGCCCCTAAAGCAGGTAAAGAATAACTAAAAGTTGCCAACCCCTGACTGCCGGCTGTAAAATTCGTTGCATCTGCTAAATTAGTCCACTCATCGCCTGCTTTTCGCAATGATAATTTTATTCTGTCTAGGTCGATCGCCCCATTACCATCGATTACTTTTCCACTTGTTAACTCAATCGTTTCACCAATTTTATAAATGGCTTTTAAATCGAACTGTAAGTCTTTCGGTGGCGTATTTATTGGTGGCTTTGATTTGAGAAAATCGATAAATTTCTTCCCGCCTTCAGAAGTAGTCCAATCCTTAGCCGGATTAATTACTTCTTTCAACGGTACAGCTTTGCCGATCGCACCTGTCAACTTAAAAATAACATCCTGATAATCGCCATCCGAACCCGTATCAACCCGCTGATCCTCTAGGGAAAATACCAAGCCACCACCATCAACGTCCGCTATTTGACCGTACAACCAAGCATCATTTGGGTTGAGACTAGATAACGAAAACAGCGGGCGCTTATCTCCACCAATATCGGGATTGTTAAAAACCTCTTGCACTGTACCATTTGGCACCAACATTACAGCATAAGCCTTTCCGGGAGTTGTGGTAAATGTCTTCACGCCCTGATACGGCCCATCATTATAATTTTCTTCTCCCAAAGTGCCACGAAATAGAGGATTTCCCCCCTCTACGGATTCAAAAATCGTGATATGACCCAATACAGAATTACTCAGCGATCGTCTGGCAGCTTCCTTCATAAATCCCTTATAATCTGAAGCAAATCGCTCCATACCATCGAGACTAAAAATAGCTATTTCCCCTTGATATCTGCCGCCATCGTTGAGAAAATCGAAGCCTACTTCACTTTTTTGCGAGACAAAAAATCCCGCATCAACCCCCAAACCGCTTAACGGATCGATTCTACCATCGGCAGTTAAACTGACTTGATAATTTGTGTAGCCGGAAACAGGAGAAATATTTAAAATATAATCCGCCGCCCCTAAATTATCGATGTTAATAATTCCAGCTTTTACGTCGCTAGTTGAAATACTTTTGATTACCTTCCCTTCTTTGTCGCGCAGTTCCATATTGATATCGCCACTAACACCGATCGCGGAGATGCGGGCGCTACCCATCCTGGGAAGACTGAAAAAATAGCTATCTTTAGGATCGGTGTTATCCGTAGAACCGATCGAGAAATAGTTATCGTTGAGGCTACCGATTTGAATATTGGACATTTTATACACCCCTTTCCTTAATCAACTTAGGTTTATCAAAAAACAACGACCCGGAAATAAATACAGGTATGGCGAATTTTTAATACTTAAACTGTCGTTTAAGATGCTTTGCCTCACTCAGAATGATAATATGAGGCTTTAATGGATGAATCATGAAAATCTTTTTGACGAACTATATTATTAGGCATTTTTTCTCTCCTGTCAATCGATATTTTGATGAAGACTTGATGAAGGCTTTATGAAGATTTGACAAACCATTTGAGTTTTTACTCCTGTTTTGTATAAGTTCGATCGAACGCTGGTAATTTGCAATTTGTCAACTGGTAAGACAGAATTTTTAGTGGCATTTTATAAAACAATCCTGGCAATTTCTAGCGATCGCACGCAGGGCAAAAAACCCAGTTTCTGTTGTTGATGCACGAGTCCCACAGCCAGCGAGGGTTAAAGGTAGAGTTCCCGTCACCCTCAAAAATCGGCCGTTACTTATCTATCTGGAAGCAGGCGTTAGTTTTATGCAGAACGCTGCCTAATCTTCATAAAACTTTATAAATTGGAGAATGGAGCCGCCAGAAGTCGGCTCAGGAAGGGATCTCGCCAAAACATTCTCGAACCGGAACTTACCCCCACACGGCGAAGTTTCGTTGTTGTGGCGCGCCCTCAACCTTGCCGAACCGCCCCCCACACGGCGAAGTTTCGTTGTTGTGGCGCGCCCTCAACCTTGCCAAACCGCAACTGCCACCGTACCCACAGCCTCTACCCATGGGTAATAAGTTAAGCCTGTATGGCAGTTGTCAAGGGGATACCAGAAATCGGACTTGTTCTTTGCGGGCGATCGATTATTCAGCAAACCCTAAGCTGTTTCGCATTTAAACTGGGATTTTTGAGTGCTGAAACCGCAAGCCTTGCCGAGATAGCCCGATCGATTTAAATGTAAAACAGCTTAATTAAATATAATCGATCGCCCCCGCAAAAGATTACTTGACTTGCACTTTTCGATCGCTGCGTTTGCGTTTCCATAACAAGCCGCCGAAAATTGCAGCCGCAGTTACTATCCCTCCAATTTCTGAAGGTTCGGGAACAGGTTCAGCACCATCGATCGCCCGCATTTTAAACGAGAACTTATCCCGATTTGATTCTAATTTTATTGGGAATGCTAGAGGGTTAGTCGGCTCGATTGGTGCATCGATACCGAGTACGCTAAACTCCGATACGCCGTAACCGAGCAAAGCCACAAAATCCACTATTTCATTAGGCTTGAATTTACCGATTTCTTGACCGCCAACTGCGATAGAAAAAAGTTCGTCAGCATCAATACCGCTGGGCAAACTGAGAATTTTCGTAAATAGCGATGGTTCGGTTGGCTTGGGATTAAATGCGATCGGACTTGACCCAACAATATCCTCGCCGATTTTGAACGCAAAACCCGCCGAGGTTGGCGGGTCAAACCACAGGCGATTTGCTACATTATTAAAAATATGCCAACCATCCTCAAAACGATCGGGTAATACAGGATTGCGCTGAGAACTACCGCTGATAGGATCGAGCAGAAAAGCATGATTTGTACCAGTCGCGCGGTTAATCCCTTGACCGACAATTTGACCGCGATCGTTAATGCCGCTGATTTGCTGTAAAAACCACCCAGAATCAGCAGGAATCAAACTGTTAAGGTTAGCCATTTCGCCGTCTTCCCAGATTAAACCGTGACTGAGGCTGCCATTGACACTTGTGTTACCAAAACCGACTGCTTGTCCTTTATTATTAATTGCAACCCCGTAATTGACATTGCCACCGAGAGTTTTGAGTTCTGTAAGTTTACCGTTTGACCAAATAACAGGTTTACTTTGCCGAGTGTTCTTATCTGCTGAATGGCCGATCGCCTGTCCCAAATCGTTGATATCGTAAGCAATACTGTCGTTGTGTCCTTCCAGAGTTCCCAAGTCTACGATCGTGCCATTTTCCCACAAGGCAGCATGAGTTATGCCGAAAACAAGACCGGAATAACCAACTACTTGCCCTTTGTTATTGATACTCATAGCCCCGCCATTGAAACCAAGAGTATCGAGTTTTGTCATTACACCGCTTTGCCATACAAAGGGGTTAAATTGCTCTTGGGTAATGTTAAACTTACCAACTATTTGCCCAGCATCATTGATGTCACTAGCGCTACTGCTAATGCCACCAAAATAACCGAGGTCTGTCCTTTGACCGTTTTCCCACAAATAGGCATTATCCGTCCAATTTTCGCTGAGATATCGGCCCACAACTTGACCGGAAGTGTTGATTTGGTAAGCCCAAGTGCTGTCGGTAACTTCAGTCAATTGACCGTTTTCCCAAATCCAACCCACACCATTTTTACCCATTACCACTTGTCCGAGATTGTTGATACTGTAAGTGTTGCCGGGGCCGAGGTCTGTAATGGCATAGGAGGAAAAACCTGTATGGATACTGGCGGCGCTGACTGGTTCAACTACGGTAAATCCCAATAAAGTAAAAGCAGTCAGCGACAGACAACTTTGAACAAACCCGCGAGAGGAAGTTTGTTCAAACATTTTTTTTAATTTTTTCACGTGCACCTCAGAGTCGATGGTTGGGTTGGCATTGCTTGTTTGCATAGAAAACGAGTTCCCTGTATATCTATCAGGGTGTCGATCGAGATTTTATGCGCTGACGCGACAATTTGTTACAAAAATTTACTAAAACTTACGCCTCGCCGTCCAGAAACCGAGTTTTCTACGACAATACTAGGTTCCAGAATGATAATCGCTGTCGGTGGGAGAGTCC